>NZ_JBYBKW010000004.1:0-283913 GCF_057475285.1 Paenalcaligenes sp. DL 309 | reverse complement strand
CTTGCCGTGGGTGAAACCGCGGGTGTGACCTTTAGCTTTAGCGAAGCGGTGGAGGGTTTTACGGAAGGTGACGTCAGTGTGGCGGGCGGTACATTGAGTGATTTTACCTCCAATGCGGATAACACCGTGTGGACGGCAACCTTTACCAAAGATGCCACGAACGATGCACCGAGCATCACAGTGGCTGATAACAGCTACACCGATGTGGCGGGTAACGCCGGGACCGGTGCGAGTCAAGCTTGGACGGCTGATGTGGTGGTGCCAACGCTTACCATCACCACCGATAACGACACGGTACTTGCCGTGGGTGAAACCGCGGGTGTGACCTTTAGCTTTAGCGAAGCCGTGACCGGTTTTGATGAAAGCGATGTGGCGGTAGCGGGTGGGTCGTTGAATGATTTCCAGAAAGTGGATGACACCACGTGGACGGCGACATTTACCAAAGATGACACGAACACAGTACCGAGCATCACGGTTGCTGATGACAGCTATACCGATGTGGCGGGCAACGCCGGGACCGGTGCGAGTCAAGATTGGACGGCCGATGTGCTGGCCCCCAAGGTCACCGTCACGATCAATGACAACGGCACCGTAAGTTTCGTGTTTGACGAAGCGGTAGAAGGGTTTGCGTTAGAGAACGTTCAAGTGGCTAACGGCACGTTGAGCAACCTCACGCAAGATGGCAACACCTATACGGCGGACCTCACCGTGGATGCAGACTTTGACGGTCAAGTGACCGTGGACGTTCCGGCCGGTTCGTATGCGGATGCCGCTGGCAACCTTGGTGTCGCTGGTTCAGCGCAAGGCACCTTTGATACAGTACCACCCACCCTCACCCTAACAGGAAGCTCTGTCACCGAAGGTGATGAAGGCGCTGCTACCGGAGAGAAAGTCAAAGCGGAAGTTACAGCTACCATTGACAAGGCACAAAGTGAAGATCTAATTATCACTTTAAGCACTGGTGATCAGATCACTATTACTAAGGGTGAGCTTAGTGCTTCTACGCAAGTAGAGACATCAAGAGTAGATGATGTTTATAAGCAAGGGGAAACAGAAGAAAAAGTATCTATATCAGCGATATCTAATGAGAAAATAGATATAAAAGATAAAATAGCAACTATTACGATAAATGATGATAAAGACTCTGTTGATATCACCATAACAGCCACTGCAAAAGCACAGACTATTAATGCTAGTTCATTGATTGATGGGACTAATGGTGTTAAGGTTACTGCCGTTGGCAGTGATGGAAATAAAGCTAAATTATCAGTGATTAAAGGTACAGATCACGATGGGTTTGGGGTGGAGACCATTAACAGAAAGGGTCGAACCATCAATAAATCTAATGGAGATACAAAAGAGTTAGGGTTAGGTGAAAAAATCATTGTGGAATTTGATAAAGACATAAATTCCATCGATGTTTCTTTTGCATGGAGAAATAATCATGAAACCGCCAAACTCACATTTATTAACAATGGTGAAATTGTTGGCTTTGCTCAAGTAGCTGGTAATGGCAGTAGCACAACTAAAGCAATAGTTTCTTACTATGACGCTAATAATAAAAAGATAAAAGAAGTTAATGCAAAAGGAAGCTCTGATAAAGTGGATGAGGCTTTTACTTTTGAGTTACCAAACGCAAATGGAGATATAGTTTCTTTTGATAAATTAGAGTTCACAGCACCTACGAAAGTCGATGACTATTTAATTCACGAAATTAAATATAAGCAAACCATAGAGTCTACTGATATGACGGTAGATGAGAATGGTCAGGTTACCTTTGCGGTTCAAATGGATGAAAGATATCCGCCACAAGCAGGCTATCCAAAAGCAATAGCTACCGTTGTTGTGAATGGAAAAGAAATAGAAGTTGAGTTAAATGCTACGGGTAGAGGGTCGTTTACTGTCGATGCCAAAGATTTAGGTGATTTATCTGATGTAGCAGTTAAGGTTACCAAAGTGACAGGTGGAAACTATGAAACAGTAGATAACACAGCAAGCGAGAGGTTTAATTTCTCAGGAGTTCTTGACCTTAGCTCCTCGGATGACTCTATATCCACCACCGCAGGAGAGCCTTATACTCTGAAAGCGGATGACTTTGGTGACAATCTCTCAGCAAGCGTTAAGGCCATTGAGTTTACTTCAGTGCCTGGAAATGGTGCGATTTATCATGAGATTAAAGTAGGTGTCACTATTATTGATAAAGAAGGGAAGCAAACGCAGGCTACGGAAAATGCTAGAGTTGAAATTCAAGCAGGTAGTTCAATTCTTTTATCAGAGATAAAGTCAGGCTCATTAGTATTTGTACCCGATGCAGATAGTGATGCAAATGGCAGCTTCCAGTTCAAAGTAGGTGATGGGGTTGGTAACTGGAGTGAGGGTAGCTATGAAACCACAGTAATTGTTGATCCTGCGGCTACTCCTTTAAGTGCCACTTCATCTCTAAGCATCGAACCTTCTATAACGATGATGGGTCTAATGGGCAGTGAGCCTGAAGAGAATGCTCCTGAAATTGTTAGGCTTAACCTAAACGCTGAAGTTTCTGGCGGTCAGAGTGCGGCGTTACATAGTGTTATTTTGCTAGGAATTCCTGCTGGTGTAGTCGTCGAAGGTTATGGCGATACTGAGGTTACCTTGCTTGGTAATGGTTCATGGCAGATTACATCTCTAGATAATGAGGTTAAGAGTTTGAATACCGGTTTGGTTCTTAGCGTTCCGCTAGGTACGGAGCCGTTTGAAATAACTACTCAAGTAAGTGCTAAAGAGTCAGGCTCAGACGAGTTGCTTAGCGTTAGCTCTGAGGGTGGTGAAGCTAGGGTTGATATCATCGTTAAGCCAAAACCTGAAGAGAAAAGTGATGTGGACACTGATGATGAAGGATTAGCGGGTTTATTTACAGAGGGTCTATTAATAGGTGAGGAAGAAGAGGTCGACAAGGAAGAAGCCGACGAGGAAGAAGTCGACGAGGAAGAAATCGACGAGGAAGAAACCGAAGAGGGCGAAGCCGGTTCGGGTATTTCAGATGATCTCTTAGACGATGGGAGTGTTAACGAGATTGACTTAGGAGATAATGCTATGGATCGACAGCCAACTGCTGACTCTGGTGCTCAAGGCGTATCAATGGATGACCTAGGAGGCGGTGATGATGGTAGGTCTAAGACAGTGAGTCAGGAAAAAGCAGACGCTGATAAATCAGTAGATACAGCAACAGATACTGGTGACATCGGTCGTCAAGCTCTTGATGATATGAGCAATCTGCTTAAAGCCGGAGGGTCTGATGGTATTAGTTAGTCTTGATTTTAATCAGGGTTTATAAACTAAAGCTACGTCCTCCCAAAAACCACCCAGCCAACTATAGTAATATACAAGGCTGTGTGGTTTTTTTAACTGTTTTCTATGCCATTACCTAAGCGCCCAATACTAAAGACGATGACAGCCCTACTGCTGCTCATCGCTTTTTTGATTGTGCCTTTAGTCAATGCATTAGACCTTAACGAACAACAAATAAAACAAACCGCCCAACGCAAATACGGCGCCAAGGGCGTGCAGAATGTGGACAAGTGGCTCACTAAAATGGCGAGTCTACAAAATATGCCCGAAGAGCAGCAGTTGAAAGAAATTAATAGTTTTTGGAATCGAATTGCCTTAGGCGGTGAAGACATTGATATTTGGGGCGTAGAAGATTACTGGGCCAGCCCTCTAGAAACCTTAGGCCGAGCGCAAGCGGACTGTGAGGATTACGTCATAGGCAAATACTTTTCCCTCATACGCTTAGGCGTACCGGCCGATAAGTTACGGTTGATTTATGTACGCGCGCAGGTGGCCGGCAGCAGCATCGCCCACATGGTGCTGGGCTATTATCCCCAGCCCAATGCAGAGCCTTTACTCTTAGATAATTTAACGGGATTGATACGCCCAGCCAGCCAGCGTCCCGATCTCACACCGGTGTTTAGTTTTAACTCCAAAGGCGTGTATGTGAGTGGCAAATCGCCTAGTTCAGTGGAAGGCATTAGCCGCTGGCGTAATTTATTAGATAAAATGCGTAACGAGGGCTTTACGCCTAAATAAAAAGTACAAAGGTCATATATGTCATTACTGAAGCAGCTACTGATTAGTGTAAGTTTGGCCATTATTATTATATTGGGCGGCACGCTGTGGCTGAGTGTGGATTCGGCGCGTAGTTATTTAAATACGCAGTTGCAATCACAAACCGATTCGGCGGCCACCTCTTTGGCGCTCACCTTATCGCAAGCCGCGAATCAAGACCCTATCACTCAAGAGCTCATCATCATGGCGCAGTTTGATTCGGGGCAATTCAATCAAATTAAACTCAGTGACGCTGAAGGTACGGTGCTGTTCAATAGGCAGGCCGATGGGACATATAAGGGGAAAGCGCCCGATTGGTTTCAGCGCTTATTGCCTGTGCTGATGGCAGAAAGTGGTGCTTCAGTGAGTGATGGTTGGCGTCAGGTGGGTGATTTATATTTACAAGCCGATGCTTCCTACGCCCGTGATAGCTTATGGCGCAGTTTTACGCGTTTAGTGGCATGGGTGCTCGGGGCTGGCGTCTTATGGGCGTTGTTTGTGCTGTTTTTAATGCGTTGGTTACGCCGTGTGCTGCATGAAGAAGTAGCTCAGCAGCTAAATGCGCTTAGCGATAAAAACACAGATAATGGAGCTTATCAGCCACCTAAATCCACTTTTTCTGAATTGACAGAAGTCACTCAAGCCATTGTTTCTGCCCGTGAAAACGTCTTAGCTACCGCTGAAGAGCAAAATGCAAAAATTGAATCCTTAGAAGTGGAGCTCAACCAAGATCCAGTCACCGGTCTAGTTAATAGAAAGTATTTCATTAATGAATTACGCAGGCAGGTGGAAGAAAAAAAGGTGGAAGAGGGCTTACTGTTTATTTTTAGGCAGCGCGATCTAGCAGAGATAAACCGGGTTATGTCACGGGCGAATGTGGATGATTGGCTTAAAAGTCTAAGTGAGCAACTTCAAAATTTGGTGGATGTTTATCACAAAAAAACACAAGGCAGTTTAGTGTTAGCCCGATTAAATGGTTCGGATTTTGCCATTCTGGCGGTGGGTTTAGCGGCGCAGCCCATGCAGTCATTTATGGATGAGGTGCAGCTTATATTACGCCAGCAGCGCATACAGTTGCCGGATGGGGAGTTTTGCCGTTGGGCTATGGCGCAAACGGATTTTAAAGCCGGGCAGTTACTCGCGCATATTATGGGGCGCTTAGATCAGGCGCTGATGCGCGCAGAGAGTGCCGGCCATAATGTAATCGAAGTGATTACCAGTGAGCAGGCAGAGCAAATAGTAGAGCAACCCAAAGGCGGTGAAACCCAGTGGCGCGTTATTATTCAAGACGCCTTGGCACACAATGGGTTTAGTTTGGCTTTACAAGGCGAGGCCATCATTGATGGCCAGCCTTGTCATGAAACCACCTTGTTGCTGCACCCTAAGCAAACTAAAGGCGAAGTGCTCTCGGGTTACCAGTTCATGCCTGTAGCCACGCGTTTAGGCTTATCGGCTATGTGTGATTTACGCACTTTTGAATTGGCTACTGATTGGTTAGAGCACCATGATTCACAGTGTTTAATTATCCGGGTGTCTTTATCTTCTATTACCCAAGCCACATTTAATGAAAAAGTAGCCGATGTATTACAGTTAGCCGGTGCAGACATCACGCAGCGTTTATATATAGAACTCGATGCGTATGCCGTCATTAGCGAGCCGGTGGCAGTGGCTGACTTTAGTGCGATGTTGCATAAGCGCCAGGTGAAGTTAGGTATACGTCGTGCCCTTAGCTTGCCGCATGTGCTGTTGGAATTACAGAATCATTATACGGATTATGTGCATGTGATGGCACAAGATATCAATGAGCTCACGGCTAAAGAGGGCGGTCTTGTGATGTTAGGCAGTGCTTTAGAGATAACGAAACAGGCAGGGGCGCGTTTTGTGGTGTCAGGAAAAGTGCAAATTACCCCTGAAATTACGGCTTTATTGCAGAAATATGGCATTAATGTGGCATAAAAGCTAAAAAGTGCTATAGATCTTGCATTATTAAGGGTTTATGGGTTAATATGTGTGACTTACTTGCAAACAACAAGCAAGTAAAATTAAAAAACACACGTTTTGTTTCTCGCAAGATTCAACCCAGGGTTCGGCGTAAGCTACTACAGCCAATTGGTGTGGTTACTACGTCTAATCTGACGGGACCAAAACTGGTTGCGTTGCTTGGTATGCATTATGTCGTATCAGGTTGAGCGGCCAAGTTGGAACAGGAAAAATCATGATTCAAATGCAGACCACGCTGAAAGTGGCCGACAACACAGGTGCGCGCTCTATTATGTGCATTAAAGTGTTGGGTGGCTCCAAGCGCCGTTATGCCGCTATCGGTGACATCATCAAAGTCACCGTTAAAGAAGCGGCCCCGCGCGGACGCGTCAAAAAAGGCGAAATTTACAACGCTGTGGTGGTTCGTACTGCCAAAGGTGTTCGCCGTAAAGACGGTTCGCTCATTAAATTTGGTGGCAATGCCGCCGTTTTGCTTAATGCAAAACTCGAGCCCATCGGTACTCGTATCTTCGGACCAGTTACGCGTGAATTGCGTACTGAAAAGTTCATGAAGATCGTATCGTTGGCACCCGAAGTACTATAAGGAGCCTGGGATATGCAAAAAATCCGTAAAGGCGACGAAGTCATTGTACTCACCGGTCGCGATAAAACTCGCCGTGGCACCGTTCTAGCCGTTAATGGAGACCGCATTTTGGTCGAAGGCATTAACGTAGCTAAAAAGCACGTGCGTCCTAACCCTATGTCTGGGGTGCAAGGTGGCATTGTAGATAAAACCATGCCTATCCATATCTCTAACATTGCTTTGGTTAACCCCGAAACTAACAAAGCTGATCGCGTTGGTTTTGATGTGGTTGATGGTCGCAAAGTGCGTGTATTTCGTTCCAACGGCAAAGTCGTTGGCGCTAAGGCATAAGGGACTCAATCATGGCACGTTTACAAGAATTTTACCGCGATAAAGTTGTAGCCGATTTACAAGAACAATTCGGTTATAAGAGTATCATGCAGGTTCCTCGCATTTCTAAGATCACCTTAAATATGGGTGTATCTGAGGCCGTTGCAGATCGTAAAGCGATCGACAACGCAACCGAAGACATGGCAAAAATCGCAGGTCAGAAACCTGTTATTACCAAAACCCGCAAAGCTATTGCCGGTTTTAAAATCCGCGAAGATTACCCAATTGGCTGTAAAGTCACATTGCGTGGTCGCCGCATGTATGAGTTTTTAGATCGCTTGATCGCTGTTGCACTTCCACGTGTACGTGACTTCCGCGGTATACCAGCTCGTGCATTTGATGGCCGTGGAAACTTCAACTTAGGGGTTAAAGAACAAATCATTTTCCCTGAAATTGAATACGATAAAATTGATGCAGTTCGTGGTTTGAATATCAGTATCACCACAACTGCCCAGACTGACGACGAAGCCAAGGCGCTATTAAGTGCTTTCAGCTTCCCGTTCCGTAACTAAGGGGCGATGACGTGGCAAAACTATCACTGATCAATCGCAATATCAAACGCGAAAAACTGGTCGAAAAATATGCACCAAAGCGCGCTGCGCTTAAAGCAATCATTAACGATCAGTCCAAGTCCGACGAAGAACGCTACGAGGCACGCTTAGAATTACAAAAGCTTCCCCGTAACTCAAATCCAACACGTTTGCGTAACCGCTGTGTTGTGACTGGCCGTTCTCGCGGTGTATACCAACAATTCGGTTTAACTCGTCATAAAATCCGTGAAATGGCCCTCGCAGGCGAAATTCCGGGTATGACCAAGGCTAGCTGGTAGGAGAAAAAACATGAGCATGAGCGATCCAATCGCCGACATGTTGACTCGCGTACGTAACGCACAAATGGTCAACAAAACGTCGGTATCCATGCCCTCCTCGAAGCTGAAAGCTGCTATTGCAGCTGTGCTAAAAGACGAAGGCTATATCGAAGATTTCCAAGTAGAGGGTGACAAAAAACCTGTATTGGAAATTACCTTAAAATATTACGCTGGACAGCCCGTAATCGAGCGCATCGATCGCGTGTCACGTCCTGGTCTACGCATCTACAAAGGTAGCAAAAGCATCCCTCAGGTCATGAATGGCTTGGGCGTTGCGATCGTTTCCACACCCCAAGGTGTGATGACAGATCGTAAAGCACGTGCTACTGGCGTGGGCGGCGAAGTCCTCTGCTTCGTGGCATAAGGAGAACATCACAATGTCAATGTCACGTATTGCTAAATACCCAGTCGCAGTGCCTCAGGGTGTAGAAGCAAACATCACCGAAGATCAAATCACCGTTAAAGGCCCTCGTGGTACTTTAGTGCAAGCTTTGACCGGCGATGTTAAAATTGAGCTAAACGATGGCGAGCTAAATTTTGTAGCCGCTAACGATAGTCGTCATGCTAAAGCCATGTCTGGTACCGTACGTTCTTTAGTGAGCAATATGGTCACAGGCGTAAGCACTGGTTTCACACGCAAACTATTATTAATAGGTGTGGGTTTCCGTGCTCAAGTGCAAGGCGAAGCGCTCAAGCTTCAGCTTGGTTACTCGCACGATATCGTGCATGAGTTACCCGCTGGTGTAACTGCCCAATGTCCTACCCCTACAGAAATTATATTGACGGGTTCAGACAAACAGGTAGTTGGTCAGTGTGCTGCTGAGATTCGCGCATACCGTCGTCCCGAGCCTTACAAAGGCAAGGGTGTTCGCTACGCCGAAGAGCAAGTAGCCCTCAAAGAAACCAAGAAGAAATAATCGCACAGGCAAGGACGAATTATGGATAAGAAAACATCTCGTTTGCGTCGTGCAGTTGCAACTCGCAAGAAAATTGCAGAGTTACGCGTACATCGCCTGGCGGTACACCGCACCAATCTGCACATTTACGCCAACATCATCTCGCCCGAGGGCGACCGCATTTTGGTCAGCGCTTCATCGATGGAACCTGAAGTGCGCAAACAGCTTGCCAATGGCGGCAATGCTGCAGCGGCCGCAATTATCGGCAAACGTGTTGCCGAAAAAGCCAAAGAGGCTGGTATAGAAACAGTCGCTTTCGATCGTTCGGGCTTCCGTTATCATGGCCGCGTGAAAGCGTTGGCCGACGCCGCGCGTGAAGCCGGCTTGAAGTTCTAAGGACTTATAAATGGCTAAAGCACAAGGCAGACAGCATGCTGATGATCGCGACGATGGCATGCGCGAAAAAATGATTGCGGTTAACCGCGTCAGTAAAGTCGTTAAAGGTGGTCGCACCATGAGTTTCGCTGCATTAGCAGTAGTAGGCGATGGTGACGGCCGTATCGGAATGGGCAAAGGAAAAGCCCGTGAGGTACCGGTTTCTGTACAGAAAGCCATGGAACAAGCCCGTCGTGGTTTATTCCAAGTTGCGCTAAAAGACGGAACACTACATCACACAGTTGTTGGTAAGCATGGTGCATCCACCGTTCTTATTTCTCCAGCTGCACCAGGTACTGGTGTTATCGCAGGTGGCCCAATGCGTGCTATCTTCGAAGTAATGGGTGTGCGTGACGTCGTAGCAAAAAGCTTAGGCTCCAGTAACCCGTACAACATGGTTCGTGCTACCTTAAACGGTTTGCGCGCTTGCTCCACACCGGCTGAGATTGCTGCTAAACGCGGTAAAACAGTTGAAGAAATTCTGGGGTAAATCATGGCACAGAAGCAAATCAGAGTAACTCTCGTGCGCTCTGTTATCGGTACTAAGCAAGATCACCGCGATACCGTTCGTGGTCTAGGTCTACGCCGCATTAACAGCAGCCGCGTTCTGAATGACACTCCCGAAGTACGTGGCATGATCCAGAAAGTGGATTATCTAGTCACCGTTTCGGAAGCCTAAAGGAATCGGCATGTCGCAAATGCAATTAAACACCTTATCACCTGCTGAAGGCTCCAAGCACGAAGCTCGCCGCGTAGGTCGCGGTACGGGTTCGGGTTATGGTAAAACAGGAGGTCGTGGCCACAAAGGACAGAAATCTCGTTCTGGTGGTTACCACAAAGTTGGCTTTGAAGGCGGTCAAATGCCTTTACAGCGTCGCCTACCTAAACGCGGTTTTACTGCACCTGGTGGTCACTTACACGCAGAAGTCCGTTTATCCGATCTACAGCGTTTAGACGTTGAAGAAGTGGATATTCAGGTACTTAAGCAAGCTGGCGTAGTTGGTCAGCTCGTACGATACGCTAAAGTAATCAAATCCGGCGAACTATCCCGCAAAGTCGTATTAAAAGGCTTGCGTGCTACAGCTGGTGCCCGCGCTGCTATTGAAGCAGCTGGCGGATCTTTGGCTGAATAAAAGGGGTCACGGTGGCTAAAGCACAGGCAAAAGGTAAGTCAGGATCCGGTTACGCCGATTTAAAACGGCGTGTGATATTCCTATTGCTCGCGCTGGTAGTTTACCGCTTGGGTACGCAGATTCCTGTACCAGGAATCCACCCAGATGCACTCGCAGATCTATTCCAACAAAACCAAGATGGTATCTTGGGGATGTTTAATATGTTCTCCGGTGGTGCATTGCAACGATTCTCAGTGTTTGCACTGGGAATCATGCCCTACATTTCTGCATCTATTATTATGCAGTTAATGTCGGTGGTTGTGCCTACGCTAGAGGCAATTAAAAAAGAAGGTGAGGCGGGGCGTCGAAAGATCACCCAATACACCCGTTACGGCACAGTATTTCTTGCTTTATTTCAAGCCATTGGTATTTCTATGGCCTTGGAGTCACAGCCTGGGCTCGTTATAGATCCAGGCTTAGTATTCCGCTTTACCGCGGTGGTTACCTTAGTTACTGGAACCATGTTCCTCATGTGGCTAGGTGAACAAATCACTGAACGTGGTATTGGTAATGGTATTTCCATCATCATTTTTGCGGGTATTGTGGCAGGATTACCTAGCGCCCTTGGTGGCTTGCTAGATCTAGTACGTACCGATGCAATGTCTATAGTTTCAGCATTGTTCATCATTGTATTAGTGGTTGCAGTAACGTATTTTGTTGTTTTCGTAGAGCGTGGACAGCGTCGTATCACGGTAAACTATGCTAAGCGTCAAGTAGGTAACCGTATCTATGGTGGACAAAGCTCGCATTTACCGCTGAAGTTGAATATGGCTGGGGTAATACCTCCTATTTTTGCCTCGTCAATTATTCTGCTTCCAGCTACAATTGCTAGTTGGTTCTCCTCTACACCGGGTCTGGGCTGGTTACGTGATTTGGAAGCAGCGCTTTCACCTCGTCAGCCTTTATACATCACGCTGTTTTCAGTTCTGATTATATTGTTCTGTTTTTTCTACACAGCATTAGTTTTTAATAGCCGTGAGACTGCAGACAATCTGAAGAAAAGCGGTGCGTTTGTACCTGGTATACGTCCTGGCACACAAACAGCGCGCTATATTGATCGCATTTTATCCCGCTTAACATTGGCTGGATCTATTTACATCACTATAGTTTGTTTGGTTCCGGAGTTTCTGCAAATGCGCTGGAATGTACCGTTCTATTTTGGTGGTACTTCCTTGCTGATTATTGTGATCGTTACCATGGATTTCATGTCACAGGCGCAAGCCTATATGATGTCCCAGCAATATGACTCGTTGCTTAAAAAGGCAAACTTTAAAGGCACGGGATTGCCTATGTAATAGCGCAATAGCAGTAGCAGCACAGCAGTACAGAACGATGTTATACAACAGCAAGGTGAGGTTGGAGTCCAACCTCCCTAATCGAACGCAACTTTTCGTATCGAGCTAGAAAGAGCCCATACATGTAGGCTACATTCAGGCAAGGTGCGTGTTTAAGGAAACTAGGAGTCAACCATGAAGGTAATGGCATCAGTTAAGCGGATATGCCGCAACTGTAAAATCATTAAACGTCATGGCGTGGTACGTGTAATTTGCACAGATCCCCGTCACAAGCAGCGTCAAGGCTGATAGGCCGAAACGCAACCGATTTAAAAAGGAACAACCATGGCCCGTATTGCAGGCATTAATATTCCGCCGCATCAACACGCCGAAATCGGTCTAACCGCGATTTTCGGCATCGGTCGTACTCGTGCGCGTCAGATATGTGACGCAGCGAGCATTGAATACTCCAAAAAGATCAAAGATCTTACCGACGCCGAACTAGAAGTAATTCGTGAACAGATTTCGGAATTTAACGTTGAAGGCGATTTACGTCGTGAAGTCCAACTATCCATCAAACGTTTGATTGATATGGGCTGTTATCGTGGGATGCGCCACCGTCGAGGGCTGCCTGTACGCGGCCAACAGACACGCACTAATGCACGTACCCGTAAGGGACCACGTCGTGCAGCGCAATCTCTGAAGAAATAATCGAGGAATAGAAGATGGCTAAAGCTTCTGGCGCATCGCGCGCTCGTAAGAGAATCAGAAAGAGCGTCTCCGACGGCATAGCGCACGTTCAGGCGACTTTCAACAACACAATCATTACTATCACCGATCGTCAAGGCAACGCGTTGTCTTGGGCGACGTCTGGTGGCGCAGGCTTTAAAGGCTCGCGTAAATCAACACCGTTTGCTGCACAGATGGCCGCCGAAATGGCTGGTCGTACTGCAATGGAATACGGTATTAAAAACTTGGAAGTACGCATCAAGGGCCCTGGCCCTGGCCGTGATTCGTCGGTTCGTGCGTTGAATGCATTAGGTATTAAAATTACCAGTATTGCAGACATCACGCCGATCCCACATAACGGTTGCCGCCCTCCCAAGCGTCGTCGTATCTAAGGGGAAGATAAGTGGCTCGTTATATTGGACCTAAATGTAAACTCTCACGTCGTGAGGGTACAGATTTATTTTTAAAAAGCGCCCGTCGCTCCTTGGACTCCAAATGTAAATTGGATTCTCGTCCAGGTCAGCACGGTCGTACCTCCGGCTCTCGTACCTCAGACTACGGCTTACAGTTGCGCGAAAAGCAAAAACTGAAGCGTATGTACGGTGTACTAGAGAAACAATTCCGTCGCTACTTTGTAGAGGCTGAGCGCCGCCGTGGTAACACCGGTGAGCTTTTAATTCAATTACTTGAAACTCGCCTAGACAACGTAGTCTACCGCATGGGTTTTGGCTCTACACGCGCCGAAGCACGTCAGCTGGTAACTCACCGCGCCATCGAAATCAACGGTAGAACCGCTGATATTCCTTCCATGGCCGTGAAAGCCGGTGATGTAATCACCATTCGCGAAAAGTCACGCTCTCAGACTCGTATTAAAGAGGCCTTAGAGTTGGCTGAAAGCGTAGGTATTGCCCAGTGGTTAGAAGTAGATTCCAGCAAACTAAGCGGTGTATTCAAACAAATCCCAGAGCGTGAAGATGTTGCACGTGATGTGGATGAGTCGCTAGTTGTTGAGTTGTACTCACGTTAATCAGTAAGTCGCGGGCGTGGCCCGCTCCCTACCGGGTGAATCTCCTATATAGGTGAAGATACCCCCTGTAGAGAGCGGGCCACGCCCGCGATCTTCTCTATTATTCCATCAGCCTTATCGGTGTAACGAGCCGAGGGTATTGAAAAGGAACACACATGTCTCAAGCCTTTCTAAAGCCACGTTCCATAGAGATCGAGGCCATCAGCGATAATCATGCCAAGGTCATTATGGAGCCTTTCGAGCGTGGTTATGGTCATACGCTAGGTAATGCATTACGTCGTATTTTACTGTCATCCATGACAGGTTACTCTCCCACCGAAGTGCAAATCACGGGTGTGGTTCACGAGTATTCCACCATTGATGGTGTACGTGATGACGTGGTTGATATTATGCTTAACCTCAAAGGCGTAGTGTTTAAGTTGCATGGCCGTGAAGAAGTCACGCTCACCTTAAACAAAACGGGTGAAGGTGAAGTTTATGCTAGTGATATAGAATTACCGCACGATGTGGAAATCATTAACCCAGACCACCACTTAGCCACCTTGACTGATGAAGGCAAGCTTGAAATGCAAATCAAGGTTGAGCAAGGTAGAGGTTATGTGCCCGGTAATATCCGCACCTTATCTGAAGACCGCCAACACACCATTGGTCGTATCATTTTAGATGCGTCTTTTAGTCCAGTGCGTCGCGTGAGCTACGAAGTAGAAAACGCTCGTGTTGAACAGCGTACTGACTTAGATAAGTTGGTGCTTGACATTGAAACCAACGGTGTATTAACACCCGAAGAAGCCGTGCGCCAAGCCGCTCGTATTCTGATGGATCAGATTTCTGTGTTTGCTGCCTTAGAAAACGAAGAAGATACCTTCGAAGCCGAAGAGCAAGCCACACCACAGATTGATCCCGTGTTACTACGTCCTGTAGATGATTTAGAGCTCACAGTTCGTTCTGCTAACTGTCTTAAAGCTGAAAACATCTACTACATCGGTGATCTTATCCAGCGCACCGAAAACGAATTACTTAAAACACCAAACTTGGGTCGTAAATCTCTTAACGAAATCAAAGAGGTATTGGCGGCACGCGGTTTGACTTTAGGTATGAAGCTAGAAAACTGGCCACCTCTAGGTTTAGAGCACCCATAATTGTTGTATCGCGGCCACGGGCCGCTCCCTACGGGTGAAAATTCACCTGTTGTGAGCGGTCCAAGACCGGGATTCATGATAAAATACCCCCTCACCTGGCCCCCGGCCTTTTTAGGCCGGAAAAAGAACCCAGGGTTTTTAAATAAGATTCAATTTAATATTAGGAAAATATCATGCGTCATCGTCATGGTTTACGTAAACTAAATCGCACTAGCAGCCACCGTTTGGCTATGTTCCGCAATATGTCGGTTTCTTTGATTGAGCACGAAGCCATCAAAACTACATTGCCTAAAGCCAAAGAGCTGCGTCGTGTGATTGAGCCTTTGATCACATTGGCTAAAAACCCCACCGTTGCAAACCGTCGTTTAGCATTCGCTCGTCTACGTGACCGCGATGCCGTAACTAAACTGTTTGATGTATTAGGCCCTCTATTCCAAGAGCGTAATGGTGGTTACACCCGTGTGCTTAAAATGGGCTTCCGCCAAGGCGATAACGCACCTATGGCGTACATGGAGCTAGTAGAGCGCTCTAATCTAGAGCAAGACGAAGAGTAATCTATCGCGCTCGCTAAGCTTTTAGCTACACAAAGCTAATAAAAACCACTGAAGACTATTTCTCAGTGGTTTTTTTATGGCTTTTATAGCTGTTATGGTTGTTGTTATTGTTGTAATTACCATCAAAAAGGAGAATTAAATGGAAAACGATTTAACCTTTCACCCTCATTCTATAGAGCAGATTGTGTTGGTAATGAGTAATGCTTCCAGTCAAACTCAAGCCAAACGTATCGCGCATGTGGCGGTAGAAGAAGGATTAGCAGCGTGTGTGAACATGGCAGCCCCCAGTTTGTCAACTTACGAATGGGATGGTGAATTAAAAAGCGCAGAAGAAATTCAACTTACTTTTAAAACCACCGGTGCGCGTGTGATGGAGTTGATGGAGCGCATTAAGGCGCTGCATGCTGATGAGGTGCCTGAGATATTGGTGGTGCCAGTCATTGCGGGTTTAGAAGAATACGTAGACTGGGTAAAAACGGAAACAGCGGCTAAATAATGAACCTTTTCCAGTTGCATTGGTCTATAGAGACATCTATGTCCATTATCTAATTATTTATTATTAATAAGTTAATAAATTGATTAACAAAACTCAAAGGGATTTTATGCTGGTGTCTACGCCAATGCAGCTACGTTATTATTTGCTGCTTGTATTATCTATGCTGGTGGCGGCTATGGGCTGGTTTAATACTGCCTACGCCCAAGACGATTTTTTAGATCCAGAACAAGCCTTTGAGCTCTCAGTAGCCATGCACAGCCCTACTGAGGTAGACGTGCATTTTAAGATCGCGCCTGAGTATTACATGTATCAGTCGCGCTTTGCCTTTGCCTTAGATGGTAGCGAAGATGCCGTGGGAGCGCCTGAATTTCCACCCGCTATCATCACTTATGACCCCACCTTTGATAAAGACATGCCGGTGTATCGTGAGCAAGTCACGGTACGCGTGCCGGTGGAGGCGGGGCAGGGTTCAGCTTCTGCTTTATTACCTGCAAAATTTGCCATTAGTTTTCAAGGCTGTGCTGATGCGGGTTTGTGTTATTCACCCATGACAGAAACGGTGCAGCTTGCTGCCGTAGATGGTGGTTACAAAGCGCAAGGTAAATGGGTAGTGGATTCAGTGCCTGCGCCTTTAACCGAACCAATAACAGGTAAGGCGGCTACAGGCCCAAACACGGCATCAGATGCATCCAGTTTTTCTGATGCCTTTAGCCTTAGTGATACCGGCTTAGCCGGCTTTTTAGCCAATGCTTCTTGGCCTGAAATGATGGGCTTGGCTTTTGTGTTGGGTTTGTTGCTCTCATTTACGCCCTGCGTGCTCCCCATGGTACCGATATTGCTCAGTATTATTGCGGGGCAGGGCGTAAAAGAAACGGATTCGCGCTGGCGTGGGCTGTCTTTGGCCGCTGCCTATGTGTTGGGTATGTCTATTGTGTATACCGCTTTAGGCGTAGCGGCTGGTTTAGCCGGTGCGAGTTTAGCGGTATGGTTACAAACACCGTGGGTGCTGAGTTTGTTTGCCATTATATTGGCCGTGTTAGCGCTTTCCATGTTTGATGTTTATAACTTGCAAGTACCTTCCGGTATGCAGTCCTCTTTGCAGGGCCGTTTATCCAAGCTGCCCGGTGGGCGTTATGGTGGCGTTTTCTTTATGGGAATGCTGTCTGCTCTGATTGTAGGTCCATGCGTGGCAGCGCCTTTAGCGGGCGTGCTACTCTTTATTTCGCAAACGGGCGATGTGGTCCTAGGCGGCGCCTCCTTATTTGCCTTAGCGTGGGGCTCAGGCACGTTGTTGCTAGTGGTGGGGGCTTCTTCCGGTGCTTTACTGCCCAAAGCCGGTGGTTGGATGAATGGCATCAAATACGGCTTTGGTATTTTATTATTGGCCACGGCATGGTGGATGGTGAATTCCGTATTGCCTAATTGGGTATTAATGCTGGGTTGGGCAGTATTAGCTATTTGGTCTGCTGTATTGTTAGGGGCTTTCCGCCACTTAGAGGGTAGCGCTGGTGTATTTCAACAGTTGCTAAAGGGGGTAGGCATACTGGTGGCGGTGTGGGCCATTGCGCTGACGGTAGGCGTGGCTTCAGGCGGTCGCAGTGTGATGCAACCTTTGTCTGGTTTAGGCTTTGGCAGTGGCGGGGCGGAATCTGCTGCTGCGGTGAATATTCCACCTTTTCAGCAGATCACAAATGTGGAGGAGTTGGATGCAGTGTTGGCTTCTACTACAAAACCTGTGTTGCTGGATTTTTACGCTGATTGGTGTGTGGCTTGTATTGAAATGGAGCAATTTACTTTCAGTAAAACCGAGGTAGCCCAAAAAATGAGCCAAATGACCTTAGTGCAGGCGGATGTGACAAAAAATACCGCTGCAGACCGTGAGCTCTTAAAGCGCTTTAATTTATTCGGCCCACCCGGCATCATTTTCTTCGATGCCAACGGTAACCAGCTGGCAGACCCCCGTGTAGTCGGGTTCATGCCAGCTGATAAATTCAGCATCGAACTGAATAAGGTATTAAATTAGCCCCCCTGTAACTTCCGCCTCTCAGGGCGGAAACCACCAATTAACGGTTTGCTTTCAACCACTGCGCCGCTTCGATGGCAAAGTACGTCAAAATGCCATCGGCGCCCGCACGTTTGAAAGCCAGTAGGGATTCCATCATCACCTTATCGTGATCTAGCCAGCCATTTTGGGAAGCGGCTTTGAGCATGGCGTACTCACCACTGACTTGATACACAAAGGTGGGCAGTCCAAAAGCGTCTTTGACTTCACGTAAAATATCTAAGTACGGCATACCCGGCTTGACCATCACCATATCGGCACCTTCGCGTATATCAGCGGCCACTTCACGAATGGCTTCTAAGCGATTTGCAGGGTCCATCTGGTAGGTGGCTTTGTCAGATTGACCGAGGTTGGCAGCGGAGCCTACCGCGTCGCGGAATGGGCCGTAGAAGGCACTGGCATACTTGGCTGAGTACGCCATGATGCGTGTATCAATAAAAGCCGATTCGTGCTGATCTAATAAAGCACGTATAGCACCCACGCGGCCATCCATCATGTCGCTAGGAGCAATAATATCCACACCGGCTTCCGCCTGAGTGATGGCCTGTTTGCACAGCACCTCTACGGTTTCTTCGTTTAATACATAGCCATCTTCAGCTAGTACACCATCTTGGCCGTGACTCGTATACGGATCTAGCGCCACATCCGTGAGCACACCCAATTGGGGGAATTCTTTTTTCAAAGCGGCAACGGCACGGGGAATTAATCCATCTGGATTTGCCGCCTCTAAACCTTTAGGGCACTTCAAAGAAGGTTCAATGGAAGGGAATAAGGAAAGAACGGGAATCCCCAGCTCAGCGCAAGTTTCAGCCGCTTTTAGCAGTTCATCAATGGAATGACGATAAATGCCCGGCATGGAGCCTACGGGGTTGCGTTTGTTTTCACCTTCTTGGATGAAAATAGGAAAAATAAAATCATCCACCGTAACGGCAGATTCACGCACTAAACGGCGGGTGAAATCATCACGCCTATTGCGGCGTGGGCGGCAGTGAGGAAAGTGAACATCAGGTAAGAATTTTGTCATGGTACGAATTGGGGAGAAATCCAGTTTTCTATATGTAAAGTGGCCTCTTCAATGCCGATGCGGTGCGTAGCAGAGAAAGGCACCGTGTGTAAAGCGCCAATTTCTTTTAACTCTTTGCGTGCGGCGGCCACAGCTTGTATGCGTTTACCATACGCGAACTTATCTGCTTTGGTTAATAATACCAATACAGGGCGTCCAGTAGGGGCAATCCAATCAGCCAGTTGTAAATCTAAATCAGTTAGCCCACGGCGTATATCAATCACTAAGACTAAACCTGCTAAAGCACTGCGATCGTGCAAATAACTGCCTAATACTTGTTGCCACTGCTCTTTTTCTTGGCGGTTTACCGCCGCATAACCGTAGCCGGGTAAATCAACTAAATAGCCTAATTGCTCACCCTTTTCTAGCGGGTCAGGGATGCCAAACATATTGATTAAACGTGTTCTACCTGGCGTTTTACTGGAAAAAGCTAAACGTCGTTGGTTTGTTAACACATTGATGGCAGAGGATTTGCCAGCATTAGATCGGCCTACGAAACACACCTCTGGTGGGCCTGGTGGGGGGAGTTGGTTGAGTTGCGCAGCAGAGATTGTGAACTGTGCACGGTGTAATATAGACATAATTGCAGCATTTCCGTTTAATTTCGTTGGTCTATTGTATAATCATTGACTTAAATACAGTATCACTCCAGTTGAATCGCGATCGTCGAGGACTACATGAAGCGCGTGCTATCAAAATTTATTATCACAAGCAGCCTATTAGCAGGTTGTACCATGTTGAATGTCGCCACTGCGGCAGACTTCTCTACACCTGATTTAGAAAAGGGCCAAGAGCTTTATCTAAATGGTAATCCATCCAAAGGCGTTTTAGCCTGCGTTACCTGTCACGGTGACGGCGGTAGCAGTATGCTAGAGGCAAATCCTCATTTGGCGCATCAGCCTTATGAGTATATTGTTAAGCAACTTAATGACTTCAGACCAGCCTCTGAAGACAAGCCAGCGGCTCGTTTAGCCAAAGGCGGTGTTCCGGCTGTTATGGCAAGTATAGTTGCTAACATGACCCCAGAGGAAATGCGTAACGTTGCTTTTTATCTAAGTCAGCAAGAGTTAGATGCAGAAAAAGCCGCTACGGCCTCTAATCTAGATACTTTAGAGCGTGGCCAGAAAATTTGGCGTGGTGGCTTGCCTGATCGTGGGGTGCCAGCATGTGCAGCCTGTCATGCGCCGGATGGTGCCGGTATTCCAGGGCAGTACCCCGGTTTAAGCGGGCAATTCCCCTCTTATATTGCTGAACAGCTACGTTTATTCCGTAGCGGAGACCGTAATAATCAAGTCATGATGCATGAGATTGCAGATCGCATGAATGATAAAGACATTGATGCAGTAGCGGATTACGCAGCGGGTCTACGTTAAGTAATACGTAGTTATTGCCTTAACTTTAGCAAAAATGCTTCACCTTGTTGATATTTTACAACAAGGTGATTTTTGCCGCCTTAAGAAAGCTTAGGGAACTATATTGATACGGCTGACTCTAAGCTTATTAGCTTGCCTTAAACGTTTTAACTCATCTTAAAAGTAACTCTGTGACTGTAACTACCACCCAACGCCGTGCCACTCTAAAAGATTTTTTAGAGCTGTTAGGCTCAATGCGTTTTGCTATTAGCCTTTTGGTTTTTATTTGTGTGGCCAGTTTAATTGGCACTGTGCTCGCTCAAAACCAGCCCATGAATACCTATATTGATCAGTTCGGCCCGTTTTGGGTTGCGCTGTTTGATAAGTTTTCCATCTGGAATATTTATAATACCTGGTGGTTTATTGCTATTATGGGCTTTTTGGTGGTGTCCACCTCTCTGTGTGTGTGGGATAACGCCCCTAGAATGCTCAAGGATTCGCGTGCTTTTCGTGAGCACGTACGTGGCACCAGTCTAAGGGCATTTCCTAATCGCATAAATATTAGCTCTGATCATAGCCCTCAAGACAATTTAGCACCTATAGAAGCTTGGCTTAAAACCCATGGATACGCTCATAAAGTACGTAACGATGAGGATGGCAGCTATATGGTTGCGGCTAAAAAAGGCGGCGCTAACCGTTTAGGTTATATATTTGGTCACCTATCTATTGTGGTGATTTGTATAGGTGGCTTATTAGATAGTGAGCTGCCCATTCGTTTACAAGTCTGGTTAGGTGATAAGGCGCCTATTACAGAAAATATGTTTATTTCTGAGGTGCCAACCAGTGGCCGTTTGAGTTTAGCTAACCCCAGTTATAGTGCAAATATGTTGTTGCCCGAAGGCGCTAAAACCGGTCATGCCATTGTGAGCTATGGCGATGGTGTACTGGTGCAGCCCATTCCTTTTGTGGTGGATCTCAAAGAGTTTGTGATTGATTATTACTCCACCGGTATGCCCAGCAACTTTAAAAGCGTAGTTGAAGTGATTGACGAAGAACGCGATGAGCGTTTTACGCAGCTAATTGAAGTGAATGAGCCTTTACGTTATAGAGGCGTAACCATTTATCAATCCGGTTTTGATGATGGTGGCAGTAAATTACGTTTGAGTGTGCACCCCTTAAGGGGCGTTGAAGCAGAACCTATGCGCGTACAAGCCACTGTGGGCGATATGAATAGCCCCATTGTTTATAACGATAATGGCGACAAGGTAAGTGCTAGCTTTACGGAGCTGCGCGTTTTCAACGTGGAAGACTTAACCGATGGCACGCCACAACCTAAGGTATTTGCAGAGCACGTAGCTGCTGTTTCCGGTTCCGGTGTGCGTGCTAATAATGATCACCTCACGAATGTGGGGCCTAGTTTGCACTATAAACTCACCACAAATGACGGTCAGTCATTTGATTACGTGAATTACATGGCGCCCATGATACTGGATGATTTCCCCGTGTTTTTATTGGGTATGCGTAGAAATGAAGCAGATTTTTTCCGTTATGTACGTATTCCTGCTGATGCAAATAGCAGCATGGAAGAGTTCATGCAGTTGCGCGCTGCAGCCAATAACCCAGAGCTATTACAATTAGCGGCGCAGCGCTTTGCGTTGCGTAATGGTCAAATGGACTCTAATTCCATGATGGAAATAGCCGCATACAAAACAGTGGAAACCTTTGTAAAACGGGGGTTTAATGGGATTATAGAGCCTGTACCTGAAGCTGAGCGCGAGCGTATTCTTGCGCTAACCGTGCCTATGCTCCAAATGACACTGCTTGAATTGCGTAACATTGCCCGTGAAGAAAACGGTTTAGCACCTATTAATTACAGCGATGAAAAAGGAGAATATGAAGAGCAATGGGTGCAGTTAGCTCTCTTAGCTTTTGCGAACTTACCTGATTATCCTGCTCCGGTTGTGCTGAGCTTAGATGGCTTTGAACAAGTTCAGGCCAGTGTGTTCCAAGTGGCACGTAGCCCAGGTATGTATATTGTTTATACCGGTAGTTTATTATTAACCATTGGTATTTTCGTTATGATTTATATTCGAGATCGTCGTATTTGGGTGTGGGTACGCCCCGATGAAAAAGGGAGTTTACTGACTGCCGCCATGACATCTCAGCGCCGTAATTTAGATTTTCAACAGGAATTCCAACGTTTCCAAGCCGCCTTCTCGCGTTTGGCTGCTCATAGAGGTAAAGATAATGTCTAATACTGTCAGCTCTTCTACGCCTTCCATGTGGGATGAGGATCTGCGTGCACCAAGCGGTGATTCGCGGGGTGTGCGGGGTCGTCCTACCATTAGTGATGTGCTCTTTTTTATTGTGCTTGCTTTGGGAGCGGCTTATGCACTAAATGCCTATCCCACCGCCATGGATTATTATGAGCGTATTATTTTGGTGTCTGCGGTGCCATTTATTGCGTGGATAGGTTGGCTCTGGCGCCCATTACGCACCTTAATGATAGTAGTGGCCTTGGTGTCACTGTTTTCTATTTGGCTCTATAGTACTGATGGTGTTTTAGCCAATGGCGACATAGATAGAGCTGAGTCAGTTTTTCTACTCAAGTATCTGATTTCTTCACAGTCCGCTATCTTATGGATGTGTGCGCTGTTTGTGCTGGCCACAGTGATGTATTGGGTAGGTATGTTCAGCCCCACAGCTGCTTGGATAGGATCGGGTTTAACGTGGGCGGGCGTATATGCAGGCTCTATAGGTTTATTGGTGCGCTGGCGTGAAGGCCACCTTTTAGGCCCTGATATTGGTCATATTCCCGTTAGTAACTTATACGAAGTGTTTGTGCTGTTTGCCCTGATTACGGCTTTGTTCTATCTGTATTACGAGCGCCGTTATGCCACACGTGCGTTGGGTGGCTTTGTGATGCTGATTATCACCTCGGTGGTGGTGTTTTTGTTGTGGTATTCCTTCACGCGTGATGCACACCAAATTCAGCCATTAGTACCTGCTCTTAAAAGTTGGTGGATGAAAATTCATGTACCGGCTAACTTTATTGGCTATGGCACCTTTGCTTTGGCGGGCATGGTGGGTTTCGCGTATTTAGTCAAAGAAAACGGGGAGACTAAATCGTGGGCAAAGTTGTCTCCTCTCTTTATTATGGGTGTGCTGCTTTGCGCTGAGCCATTTATCTTTAGTACTGGTCAGTTCTCCATGACATGGATGCTGTTTTTTGGTATTAGTGCACTTATTGTGGGTGTTATCTTAGGCTTTCGTGGCCCCATCTCTCGTAAGCTGCCGGATTTAGAAATACTTGATGATGTGATGTATAGAGCCATTGCCGTGGGCTTTGCTTTCTTTACCATTGCGACTATTTTAGGCGCTTTGTGGGCGGCTGATGCTTGGGGCACTTATTGGCAGTGGGATCCCAAAGAGACCTGGGCGCTGATTGTGTGGCTTAACTATGCCGCTTGGCTGCACATGCGCTTTATGAAGGGCTTACGTGGTACCTTCGGTGCTTATTGGGCCATAGCAGGTATTTTAGTCACTAGCTTCGCTTTCTTAGGTGTGAATATGTTCTTATCAGGTTTGCACTCTTATGGTGAGCTCTAAGCATTAAGATATTTTAATAAAGCTGGATTCTGGATGAGTTCACGAACATCGTGAGCATCCAGAATCTCTTCAGGGCTACGAGCCTTTGATATCACAAAACCTTGGGCGTAATCTACGCCCATTTTTTGTAGAAGGGCGAGTGTTTCTACGTCTTCTACCCATTCTGCAATACATTGCATACCTAAATTTTTAGCTAATTCCACAATAGTGCGTACGATGGCGGTATTGCTCTCTTTGCTGCGCATATCTTGCACTAAGGCCCCATCTATCTTAATGGCGTTAGCCGGTAATTCACGTAAGTAAGAAAATGAGGTGTAGCCGGCACCAAAATCATCTAGAGCAATGCTGATGCCTTTTTTCTGTAAGGCAAACATCAAACTGCGAGTACGATTTAAATTTTGTAGAGCCACTCCCTCAGTGATCTCCACACATAAACGATGCAGCAGGTGTGCATATTTATCTAAAACGCTAAATAGCTCTTGAATGAATTGATCGTTATTTAAGGAATGCCCACTAATATTGACATTCACTTGTTGTATTTTGCCTAGGTAGGCTTGATTTGAGTTCAACCATTCTAAGGTGGCCACAAAAACCCATTTATCGATAATACTGATGGTGCCGTTTTCTTCTGCTGCCGGAATAAAGGTATGCAAGGGGACTAGCGCCCCATTCGGGCGTCGTACACGTAATAAGACTTCTAAAATGAAGGTACCTAAGGGATTTTGTAGATTCATTATGGGTTGCATTTCTACAAATAAGCTTTGGGTAATGCCGTTTTCTAGACTCTCAAATAGCGCTAACTCTTCGGTACGATCCTTCATTTCTTGAGAATCATGCTCATAGATAATAAAGTCTAAGTTACGCCGGCCTGCGTCCATACAAGCACCTTGAGCGGTACGCACTGCGGTTTGCACATCCATTTCAGCACCTACTTCAATTAAACCTAGGCGTACATTCAGTTTGTAATCTCTAATGGAGGTACGAATAGTGTTGTCGTTCAAGTGGTTTGTTAAGGTTTGTGCCGTTTTTTTCGCTTCTTTAGCGGTAGTATTGCTCAGTATAAATACAAAATCATCACTGTCTATACGCCCATAGTCATACTTATTTTCTATGACCTCATTAATACGCAGGCTGACTTCTTGAAGTAAGGTATCACCCGCGCTATGACCATGCACTCGGTTCACGTAATTGACATGATTCACATCCAAATAAGCCACATAACAAGGCTGATTTTTGTGGAGATTTTTAAAGGTGTTTTGTAATAGCTTTTCTATACCCCGTTGATTCAGTGCATTCGTAATCGGATCGTGATCCGCCATAAGCTGTAAGCGCTGTATGGTGTTCATATATAAGGTGATGTCTTGTAACGTTAAAACATAGCCTTCAGGGATGATATTTGCATGCAAAGCTAATAAAGGGCCTTGCTCTTTTAAGGGGAGGCTTGCTGTAATTTGTAGATCGGTATGTTCACCACTTTGGGTTTTTTTAATCACTTGTGACCAATCTTGCTCTGCAAAAACCTTATCCCAATAAAGCGGTATGGATATATTTAGTTTGGCACATAAGCGCCTAAAAGAGCGGTTAGTGCGTAGTATTCGGCCATTTGTATCAATTTTAATAACTGCAAACGGGCTGTTTTGATAGTTAGCACGTAATTCAAGTTGCATTAAACGCAGCTCTTTAAAACGACTCATAATGCCTAAGACCACTATGCTACTAGTAAGCAGCAAAAAGATAAAAGCATTAAAACGTGAGAGTAAAAAAGGGTCTAGTTTAAAAAGCGTGAAAACATACGCAAGTAAGCCGCAGCTTATGGTGCTCAATAGCATCACTTGCCAAGCCGCTGGTAGAGCGTTTGTTTTTGACTTGAGATGCGTAATGCTAGTAATCAACGCTAATAGAAGCGCAATAGGCGTAGCGACAAATAGCACGCCTTCAAATAAGGGAGCATAGGGTATGAGCGCCATAATAAATACAAAAAGGGCCAAAGCCCCTAACAACACATTGTATTGATTACTGGATGGCGAGATGCTTAAGCCATTTTGAATAAGCTGCTGGCTTAATATGAAGTAGATACCTATAGAAAGTTGATTTATATAGCTTACAGCGTAATTGGGTAGCTGTTGTTGTAGCCAAAAACTATCAAGCCCCAATGCCATGGAGCCCAGTTTTAAATTACAAAGTATCCAGGCACTAACAATAATAAAAAAACGATTTTTTTTATATAGAGCTAAAAGAGCAGTAAATACGGCAAAGCTAATGAGGGCGCCTGCGTTGAGATAGTAATTATGTAGCTCTGTATTTGAGTGAAAAGCTTGGCGCTGTAACTCATGATTAGATGATAGGAAAAAGAGGCTAAAAAGGCTTAAAGCCACTAGTAGCCCAGGGATATAAATAACTGCTAAACGCAGATTAAAAGCAAGTAGCCGCCACCGTGTTAACTGTCTAAATAGCTGTGGTTTTATCCCCATTAGAAAATAACCTAATAAATTGTTACTTTTGGAATTTTTTGAGCGCCTAAAGCCTTTACAATATTTAACTTTTGACTAAGTAGCTAAGATTAGTCTAAAAGGCGCTCTATTTCAAATAGGCTTTGTAACTTTTCGCGGGGGCGTATTAAATGTACAGACTTACCATCTACCATCACCTCGGCGGCTCTAGGGCGTGTGTTGTATTGGCTAGACATAGTGAAGGCATAGGCTCCGGCTGACATCACTGCAAGTAAATCCTCTTGCTCTAGATTAAAAGGGCGATCTTTAGCAAGCCAATCACCGGTTTCACAAATAGGGCCCACTATGTCATAGGCTGGCATGTTTTCAGTGTTAGGGCGTGGGCTAACGGCTTCTACATTATGCCAAGCATCATACAGGGTAGGGCGTATAAGGTCATTCATCGCAGCATCTACCACGGCAAAGTGCTTGTCTTGGTTGGTTTTGAGATATTCAACACGGGTGAGTAAAATACCTGCATTACCCACCATAGAGCGACCGGGCTCTAAGACTAGTTGTAAGTGGCCTAAGTCTGCAGCATCTAAGGCTTTAAACACGGCGCTCAATAGTTCAGTAGGCGTGGCAGGAGTTTCATCGGTATAACGTATACCTAAGCCACCACCTATATCTAAATGGTTAAGATGAATGCCTTGCTCTTGTAATTGTTTAATTAATTGAATGAGTTTCTCTAAAGCATCCAGATAAGGACTGATCTCAGTAATTTGAGAGCCTATGTGGCAGTCTAAGCCCGTGATCTCTAAGCTGGGCAACTGTTGAGCGCGGCTGTAAATCGCCAGCGCCTCATTTATATCCACACCAAATTTATTATCTTTTAAACCGGTAGAAATATAAGGGTGGGTTTTGGCGTCCACGTCAGGGTTGACGCGTAAAGAAATGCGCGCTTTTATGCCTCTTTTTAGCGCGATTTCTGCAATACGCTCTAACTCAGCCTCGGATTCCACATTAAAGCATTTAATGTTGGCATCTAAAGCGGCTTCAATTTCCCAAGCCTGTTTACCTACGCCTGAAAATACCACCTTAGCAGGATCGCCTTTGGCGGCAATTACACGAGCTAATTCCCCCCCGGAAACAATATCAAAACCTGTGCCTAAACGTGCAAACTCATTGAGTATGGCTAAGTTTGAGTTGGCTTTCATGGCATAACAGATCAATACATCCCGACCTTGAGTGGCGGTGTTATAGCTCTCCCAGGCGTCGCGTAAGGCTTGACGTGAATAAACAAATAAAGGTGTACCGAAATCATGAGCCAGTTGCTCTAAGGAAACTTCTTCGGCGTGTAGAGTATTATTTTTTAATTGGAAGTGTGAGGCTACAGTCATAGGTAGATGCTAATAAATAATAATAGTAATTATTGAGTGGTTTGGTGCGTTAGTTGCGGTAGAGTCAACGGCCCCTTATATCCGCAGCCTGAAAGCGCCAAGCTGGCGCTGATGCTAAACAGAAGGGCTATGAATAGTGAGGATTTCATATTTAATTAAAATGGCACCATATCTTGGTTTAACGCATCCATGGCATCGCCAGGTTCATTGAGTTGATTTAATAAATGCCCAATACCATCTTCTTCTACCGCTCCTCCCGTACCATCTTCTATATACAGGCTATCATCAAGCACAGAAGGAAGGCCAACTCGCAAGATGGCTTTATTTGGCGGGTATTCATCAAAGAAGAAATTGTTATTACTTTTCGTTAGCCCGGCAGGCACTGGGCCAACAGGCTTTTGTGGGACGCCTTGGAGAGCGGATTGCATGTAGTTAATCCAAATAGGCATGGCGAGCCCGCCACCGGTCTCACCGGCACCTAAAGAGCGAGGCTGGCCAAAGCCCATCCACGCTACTCCAACTAAATCTGGTGTAAAGCCGGCAAACCATGCATCGTGGGAGTCATTGGTGGTCCCGGTTTTACCACCAATGTCACGGCGCTGGAGCGTGGCTGATGCTCTAGAGCCAGTACCACTAGTGGCCACTTCACGCAGCATATCATTCATCACATAAGCGGTGCGTTCATCAATGGCGCGTGCATTGTTATCGCCAGCCACCACAGGCTTAGCGCGCATCACAACCTCATCGCTGCCGTCTGTGATGTAATCAATTAAATAGGGCTGCACTCTATAGCCATTATTAGCAAATACACTGTAACCGGTGGCTAATTGTAAGGGTGTTACCGTGCCCGCACCTAAGGCTAATGGCAAGACGGCGGGTTGACGTTCCCGATCAAAACCAAAACGGGTAATGTAATCCTGCACATATTGAGGACCTACGGCTTGCATAACTCGAATAGAAACCATGTTTTTAGATCTAGATAGGCCTTTACGCATGGTAAGCATGTTTTCGTAATTACCACCGTAGTTTTTAGGATTCCAAGGTTTAGAGCCGGTTTGGGCAGCCGTTAATCGGAAAGGCTGATCAGAAATTAGGGTTTCAGGAGTTAAGCCTTTTTCTAAGGCGGCAGCATAAATAAAAGGTTTGAAAGCAGAGCCGGGTTGACGCCAAGCCTGAGTCACGTGATTAAAGTGATCGTTTTTGAAAGAAAAACCACCAATCATGGCTAAGATGGCGCCGTCTTGAGGGCGTATAGAAACAAAGGCGGCCTGTACTGCAGGCAGGTTAATAATTTCCCAGTTGTCACCGTTATTAAATAAATAGACGATGGCGCCTCTATCAATGCGCTCTTTCTCACTGGCATTACGTGTTAAGCCGCGAGCAATCACATTGAGGGCGCGCTGATTATCAACCGTGATGATTTTATCTGCGCTACGCGCTATGGTGACTTTATCGGGCGCTGCTGAAAGCACCACACCAACTAATAGATCATCGGTGTCAGGGTGATCGCGCTGTACGTCTGCCAAAATATTGCTGAGCGCTTCAGTGTCATTTTCTATGCCTTGAGGTAGGTTGACTCGCCCTTCAGGCCCTGGGAAGCGGGCGCGACGAGTGTACTGCAGCACAGCATCTCGTACGCTCTTATATGCAGCCTCTTGATCTTTGGAGTCAATAGTGGTGTAAACATTAAATCCACGGGAGTAAATCCCGTCTTTGTAAACACCATACAATAGTTGTCGTGCTAGTTCCGCCACGTATTCACCATGGATTTTGTAACCACCTGCCGGCATGCCTGCCGCGGTTTTTATTTCTATGGTCTGATCTAAAGCTTCTTGATACTGCGCTTCATTTATATAACCCAGATTTAACATACGACGCAGTACCACTACCTGTTGGCGCTTGGCTTCGTTGTAATTAGTGATGGGGTTATAACGTGAAGGAGCTCGCGGTATGCCCGCTAGCATGGCGGCTTCAGCTAAAGTAATTTCAGTTAAAGGTTTACCAAAATACGCTCGTGAAGCGGCCGCAAAACCATATGCCCTATGTCCTAAGAAAATTTGATTCATATAAAGATCTAAGATTTGATCTTTAGAGAGCTTAGATTCAATTTTATAGGTGAGTAACAACTCATAAAATTTACGTATGTAGGTTTTTTCAGAAGACAAGTAAAAATTACGAGCTAATTGCATAGTAATGGTGCTGGCCCCTTGAGACTTTGAGCCAGAAGCTAAGTTAGCCAAGGCAGCACGGCCTATGCCTCGAATGTCTATGCCACTGTGTTGATAGAAACGATCATCTTCAGCCGCTAAGATAGCAAGTTTCATCGCATCAGGGATTTCATTGAAGGGCATCACATCACGGCGCTCTTCACCAAACTCACCGATTAAAACCTTATCAGCAGTAAAAATACGCAAGGGGACGTGTGGTTTATAGTTAGTCATTGCGCTAAGATTAGGAAGGTTAGGCCAAGCGATAGCTAGCGCTAAAGAGAAAAATAGCGCAGCACACACGGCCAGACCAGCCAAAAATATCACGGCCTGTACTATAAGACGTATAAGCCACGAGCCAGTCGTGGGCGAGTCAGGGGAGGAAGTTTGGGCAGTAGAACTCATTGTGAGGCAATTTTACGCCCAATTCTGACAAAGTACATGATTGGGCATGAGGTTGATGTAAGTAAATATAATTAATGAAGTAATTAATTGAAGTAATTAATGTGAATATCTAACACCGCTAGTGTGATAATACACAATCAACAGACTTTTTATCCGCAGATCGCATGCAACATGAAAATTTAACCCCTATTAGCCACGCCGAATTACAGCAACTTTTAAAGCCTAGTCATAAGCCCATTTTTTTGGTGGGCATGATGGGGGCAGGTAAAACTACCTTAGGTCGCCAATTAGCACGCTATCTCAAACGTGAGTTTTTGGATCTAGACCATGAGTTAGAAGCCCGTTGTGGCGTTCCTGTGGCCACTATATTTGATATAGAGGGTGAGGATGGCTTTAGGCGGCGTGAAACCATAGAGCTAGATATATGCTCACGCCAAGCAGGCATTGTACTTGCCACCGGCGGTGGTGCCATCTTAGCAGAAGAAAACCGCCAAATGCTAAAGCAGCGCGGCACCGTGGTTTATTTACGTGCCACTGCAGGGGAGTTATTTAGACGCTTAGAGCGCGATAAAACACGCCCCCTGCTGCAAACAGCAAACCCTGAGCAGCGCATTAGAGAACTCGTAGCTCAGCGTGAGCCATTATACGAACAAGTGGCTGACATTATATTTGAGACTGGTTCGGCACCGGTACACATGGCGGTTAAACAACTGTTAACGGTATTAAAAGAACAAGAGGTTATTTTATGATGAGCAGTGCAATTAGTGTAGTACAGGTTACTACCCCTGGCGGAAACTACCCTATACACATTGCGCCTAAGCGCTTAGCGCATATTGCGCAGTCAGTGCCCGCAGATGCCACCACCCTGGCTTTAATCACGAACCCTACGGTGTTTGAGTTGTACGGTCAGCCTGTATTAAAAGCACTACAGTCTACCGGGAAAAAAGTGGTTCAGGTCTCCATTCCGGACGGCGAGGCTCATAAAAACAGCCAGACTTTAGATCAAATTTTTGATGCCTTGTTACAAAATCGTTTAGATCGTAAAGCGGTTATTGTGGCTTTAGGTGGGGGCGTGGTGGGTGATATCAGCGGTTTTGCTGCTGCTTGCTTTATGCGTGGTATTCGTTTTATTCAAGTACCCACCACCCTTTTATCTCAAGTGGATTCTTCTGTAGGTGGTAAGACAGCGATTAATCACCCCTTAGGTAAAAATATGATTGGGGCTTTTTATCAGCCTATTGCGGTAGAGATTGATATACACGTATTAAAAACCCTACCTAAACGTGAGATTGCCGCTGGTTTGGCTGAGGTAGTGAAATACGGCATGATTACTGATGCGGAGTTTTTACAATGGTGTGCAGACAATACCGCTGCGCTTAATGCCTTAGATGATGTCGCCATTCAATATGCAGTACAGCGCTCTTGTGAGTTGAAAGCCTATGTGGTGGGCGAAGACGAGCGCGAGGCGGGCTTGCGTGCCACGTTGAATTTTGGCCATACCTTTGGTCATGCCATTGAGGCGGGCTTGGGTTATGGTGAATGGTTACATGGTGAAGCGGTAGGTTGCGGCATGATTATGGCTGCGGAGCTTTCAGCCGAAGTGTGTGGTTTATCCGCAGACAGCCTACACAAAGTGCGTGAACTAGTGGCAGCCATAGGCTGTCCTACTACGCCGCCCCAGTGGCCGGCAGAGAAGTGGATAGACTTGATGGGTTTAGATAAAAAAGCCGAAGGCGGACAATTGCGTTTTGTATTGTTGCCAAAACTGGGCCAAAGTGTGGTGCAAGTAGTGGATGCGGCCACCGTTGAGAAGGTATTAGCCAAATATATCTAATGACACATAATTTTTAGGAGTTTTTATGCTGGCTGTTTATGCATCGCATACCGATCAATCTCGCGGACGTGTTCATTCAGAGCCAGCCCCTAAAGGCCGTAATGAGTTTCAGCGTGACCGTGATCGTATTATTCATTGCAATGCCTTTAGGCGTTTAGAGTATAAAACCCAAGTGTTTGTGAATCATGAAGGGGATTTATTTCGTACTCGTCTCACGCACAGTTTAGAGGTAGCACAAATTGCTCGCTCTTTAGCACGGCGTTTAAGCCTACACGAGGATTTAGTAGAAGCTATCTCCTTATCGCATGATTTAGGGCATACGCCTTTTGGCCATGCGGGCCAAGACGAGCTCAACGCTTGCATGCGAGAGCTGGCCCCTGAGGCAGGGGGCTTTGAACATAATCTGCAAAGCTTACGTATTGTGGATCATATAGAAGAGCGCTATGCCAAATTTAATGGCCTCAATCTGTGCTTTGAAACCCGTGAAGGTATTTTAAAGCATTGCAGCTTAAAGCATGCGCGTCTGCTAGGCGATGTGGGCCAGCGTTTTCTAGATCGTACCCAGCCCTCTTTAGAGGCGCAGATTACAAACATTGCCGATGAAATTGCCTATAACCACCATGATATTGATGATGGCTTGCGCTCAGGGCTCATCACCTTAGAGCAGCTTTTAGAAATACCGGTGTTTGCCACGCATTATGAGCAGGTGTTAATTAAATATCCTCAGCTTAAAGATATGGCCTCTGGCCGTAAGCGCTTGATCCCCGAAGTCCTCAGTGCCATGATTCACTCCTTTGTGGAGGACTTAAGTCAGGGTACGGAGCAAAACTTGGCTACGCATCAGCCACAGTCTGCCGATGAGCTGCGACAGTGCCCACCACTGGCAGCCTTTAGCCCAGAGATGCGTGAACAAGCCAATGAGCTCAAACGCTTTTTGCGCGCTAATTTATACCATCATGATCGTGTTTTACGTATGACCTACAAAGCACGCCGTATAGTACGTGAGCTTTTCACCGCTTTTATGAGTGAACCTGGCCTGCTCTCTGCTGAACATAGACGCGAAGATAGCACAGAGCAAGCCCGTGCCATTGCCGACTACGTTGCGGGCATGACAGACCGCTTTGCAATTAAAGAGCATCGCGATCTGTTTACGGTGTAAGGCTTAGTAGAAATTAGCCTTTGATCATATCGGCGGCTTTTTCAGCGATCATAATGGTAGGTGCATTTGTGTTACCTGATGGCACCATGGGGATAATCGAAGCATCTACCACGCGTAAACCTTCAATGCCATGCACTTTAAGTTGAGGGTCTACTACGGCCATTTCATCAGTACCCATAGCGCAAGTACCCACTTGGTGGTGGTATGTCATTACTGCGCTGCGACAGTAATCGGCTAACTGTTCATCAGTTTGAGCTTGATCACCTGGGTAAACTTCGCGGCCACGCCATTCTTCTAAGGCTGGCTGATTGGCTATTTCACGCATCATTTTTAAACTAGTGACTAAGGTGTTTATGTCGTAGTCTGTGGCTAAGACATTAGGATTTAGCTCTAGTGGATCGTCAACACTTGTGCCGGCCAAGCGCAACTCACCTCGGCTAGTCGGCATGATGCCGCCAGCGCATAAGGTAAAGGCATTTTCAGGGCCTTGTTGCCCATCTACATAAAGCCCTATGTTCATAAATAGCGGCTGCATATCTGGACTGGCTAAACTGTCATCTGTTTTGGCAAATAATTGGGCATGTAAAGGAGTAATGCTAGGGTTAGCCGCTCTATCTGGAATAGGCTTTTTGCTTTCGTAGATGACCGGTAGTAGGGTGTGATCATGCAGGTTTTTACCCACTCCAGGTAAATGCTTTACTACTGGAATGCCAAACTGAGCTAACTCATCTTTATCACCTATGCCTGAGAGCATAAGAATCCTTGGGGACTCTACAGTGCCACCGCTTAGAAGGATTTCTTTTGTAGCGTTAACTGTGTATTGCTTCCCATCTTGCTCGTAAACCACGCCAGTGCAGCGCTTACCATCAAGACTAACCTTTTGTACGCGCGCATTAGTAATTAAACTGAGATTAGGGCGCTTTAATGCGGGTCCTAGAAAGGCAACGGCTGTGCTTGCGCGTTTGCCCTCTTTAGTGGTGTTGAGGTGGTTAAAGCCCACACCCATGATGTCAGCACCGTTATGATCTGCGTTATACGGGTGACCGGCTTCTACCGCAGCATCTACAATAGCTTTAGTTACAGGATGGGGCTCATAATTAACCGTAACGTGTAATGGGCCATCTACGCCGTGGAACTCATTAGCGCCAAGCTCAAAGTCTTCTGACTTTTTAAAGTAGGGTAGTACTTCTTCAAAGCTCCAACCTTCGTTGCCCATGTTTGCCCATTCATCATAAACAGATGAATGGCCGCGCACATAAATCATGCCATTTAATGAGCTGCTGCCGCCTAAGGTTTTACCGCGTGGCCAAAATAGGCTGCGATCATGAGCATGCTTTTGTGGCACGGTTCTGTAGGCCCAGTCGTAGGGAGAGTTCCAGAGTTCAATTAAACGCAGTGGGGTTGAGATTTTTTCAGTGTTATCAGGTCCGCCAGCCTCTAGGAGTAGCACTTTAACATTCGGATCTTCTGTGAGACGATTAGCCAGTACACAGCCAGCAGAGCCGGCGCCTACGATGATGTAATCAAAACTCCCTTTTTTGTCTTCGGCCGCGTTGACTTTAGCGCCAAATAGGCCCCCCACCATGAGGGTGCCGCTAGCAACGCCTACGGTTTTTATAAAACGTCTACGATCAACTGCAGCAGTAGCTTTGTTCTGGTTTTTCATCTCTAGAGATCCTTGTGTATGTATCTACAATAACAACTACTTACCAAACATATAGTTTATAGGTGAAGTGTTTTAAGGAAACTAGGGATAACCAGAGAGTAACTAAATGTTAGTTTGGCGGTATGATCAACGGTTTAATAAAGGAGTTAGATAGCGGCCGGTATAGCTGCCTTTACTCTCTATAATGTCTTCAGGGGTGCCAGTGGCCACTATATAACCGCCCCCATCTCCCCCTTCGGGCCCTATGTCTACAATCCAGTCTGCCGTTTTAATCACGTCTAAATTATGCTCAATGACCACTACCGTATTGCCTGCATCAACTAATTGATTCAATACATTTAATAGCATGGCAATATCTTGAAAATGCAGGCCGGTGGTGGGTTCATCTAAGATATATAAGGTATTACTGGTACTACGTTTAGAAAGCTCTAAAGCTAGCTTAATGCGCTGCGCTTCGCCACCAGATAAGGTGGTGGCGCTTTGCCCTAAACGTATATAAGACAAACCCACATCCATCAGCGTTTGTAGCTTACGGGCTATATTCGGCACGGCCTCAAAGTACGGCATAGCTTGAGCTACCGTTAAATCCAAGACTTCACTAATGGTTTTGCCGCGGTAGTAAATCTCTAAGGTTTCGCGGTTATAACGCGCACCTAAGCACACATCACACGGCACGTATACATCAGGTAAAAAGTGCATTTCCACCTTAATCACGCCATCGCCCTGACAGGCTTCGCAGCGGCCGCCTTTCACGTTAAAGGAAAAACGGCCTGCACCGTAGCCGCGCATACGCGCTTCGGGTACCCCTGCAAATAATTCGCGTATGGGCGTAAACATGCCGGTATAGGTGGCGGGGTTACTGCGAGGCGTGCGCCCAATGGGGCTTTGATCTACCGTGATAATTTTATCGAAATGCTCTAAGCCATTGAGCGCTTTATAGGGGGCGGGTTCACTTTGAGCCCGATGCAATCGTTTGGCGGCGATCTTTGCTAAGGTGTGATTAATCAGGGTGGATTTCCCCGAGCCCGAAACACCAGTAATACACACAAAGTGTTTGGCGGGTATGCGTAAATCCACGCCTTTCAGGTTATTACCACTGGCGCCCAGTAGCTCTAAGTAAAGCGTGTCTGCATCTACAGGACGGCGTATTGGGATAGGAATACTGAGCCTGCCACTGAGGTATTGGCCCGTGACGGAGCTAGGGTCTGCCATCACTTGGGCTGGTTTACCCGCGGCGATGATTTCACCCCCTAGCTCACCGGCCCCCGGGCCCATATCCACAATGTAATCGGCTAAGCGAATCATGTCTTCGTCGTGCTCAACCACAATGACGCTGTTACCCAGGTCGCGTAGGTGTTGTAGGGTTTCGATCAGCTTGTCATTGTCGCGCTGATGCAGGCCTATAGAAGGCTCATCCAGCACATACATCACGCCAGTAAGACCGGAGCCAATTTGGCTAGCTAAGCGTATGCGTTGCGCCTCACCGCCAGAGATGGTGTTTGCTCTACGATCTAAAGAAAGATAACTGAGGCCCACGTTGTTTAAAAACTGCAAACGAGCACGTATTTCTTCGATAATGCGTACGGCAATTTCTTTTTTAGCGCCGCTTAATTGTAAATTTTCAAACCAACGTAAGCAGGCCTCTAAGGGTAAATGTTCTACGGCATTAATGGGTTGGGGGTCATTATCGCTCAGTAATACATGGCGAGCGGCCTCATTGAGCCGGGCACCTTCACATACCGGACAAGCTTGTAGACGGCGCAGCTTATTGAGCTCTTCTTTGACGGCAGAGGAATCCGTCTCTTGCCAGCGTCGTGTTAAGTTCGGAATCACCCCTTCAAAAGGGTGATGTTTAATGCTAGTTTGGCCTTTTTCCGTTAAATACATAAACGGAATCTCTTCGGTACCAGAGCCGTACAAAATGTAGTTTTGTACTTCAGGGTCTAAGGAGTCATAGCTGTCTTCTATATCAAAACCATAATAATCGGCCAGGCTTTGTAGTAGATTAAAGGTGAAGGCATTACGCCGATCCCAGCCAGAAATAGCACCCCCTGCTAGGCTAAGATCAGGCACGGCTACCACAAGATTTGGATCAAAAAATTCCACTTCCCCTAAACCTGCGCACTCCGGACAAGCACCTGCCGGATTGTTAAAGCTAAACAGCCGCGGCTCTAGGGTGTCTACTTGATAATCACACTGTGGACAAGAAAAGTGCAGGCTAAAACCCACTACCTCTTTAGTGTCCATATTTAATACTTGCACTCTACCCTGAGCCTGTAGAGTGGCGGTTTCTAGGCTTTCTGCTAGGCGTTGAGCGCTATCAGCACGTATGCGCAAACGGTCAATCACTACTTCAACGTGTAATGACTCATCAGCAGGAAGGTGGGTAGGTAATGGATCATCTAAGCTATGCATTTCACCATTAATACGCACGCGCACAAAACCTTGTGATTGCAAACCTCGTGTCAAGTCTTCGAGGTCTTGGTTTTGCTCGGTGTTAATTGGGGCTAAAATAGCGATGCGAGTTTCCTGTGGCCATCCCAAAAGGGTATCTACCATCTGGCTAATGTTTTGCGACTGCAAAGGTTGCTGGTGGGTAGGGCAATGGGGCGTGCCTACACGTGCATAAAGTAAACGCAAGTAGTCATGAATTTCAGTGGTGGTGCCCACGGTAGAGCGTGGATTGTGCCCAGCCGATTTTTGCTCAATAGCAATAGCGGGTGATAAACCTTCTATCAGATCCACATCGGGCTTATCCATGATTTGTAGAAACTGGCGAGCATAGGCCGATAAGCTTTCCACATAGCGCCGCTGACCTTCAGCATACAATGTGTCAAAAGCCAAAGACGATTTCCCCGATCCAGACAGCCCAGTAATTACAATGAGCTGATGACGTGGTAAATCTAAAGAGATGTTTTTTAAGTTGTGCGTACGAGCGCCGCGAATACGTATCAAATCCATTCGTTTTGTTGTGCTAATGTTCAAAAGGCCAATTGACTACTATAACGCGCTAACTTGATTAGTGCGCCTTATCCTTTATTTTTTGAGTTTTGTATGAGTTTGTCTTTCACACCCCAAGAGCGCAAAGCCAGTATGTTATTGGCTTTATTGTTTTCTACCCGCATGTTGGGTTTGTTTTTGCTTACTCCTATTTTTGCAGTGGCAGCCCAGTCTATAGCCGGTGGTAATAATGCTTTAAAAGTTGGCATTGCTTTGGGTGCCTATGGTTTAACGCAGGCGGTGATGCAAATACCGTTGGGCATGGCTTCCGATAAAATTGGCCGCAAGCCAATTATTATTGGCGGCATGGTGCTCTTTATTATAGGTGGTGTAGTGAGTGCTATGGCCTCTAGTGTGGATGGCATTATAGTAGGGAGAGTGTTACAAGGATTAGGCGCGGTTTCTGCCGCTATTACGGCATGGGTTGCTGATGCTACTCGTCCAGAGGTGCGTACCCGAGCCATGGCCATGGTGGGCTCTGCCATTGGGTTGTCTTTTGCGGTTTCTCTGGTCTTATCGCCTTTAATGGTGGGGCAGTTCGGGCTCTCTGGATTGTTTTGGGCTATTAGCTTATTGGGCTTTGTGTGTTTACTTATTGCTACTTTTGCTATTCCTGAGTATCCACGTGCCGAGCCCATTATTCAAGCCAAAGCCAGTGATGTGTTAAATCATAAAGAGTTATTGCGCTTAAATTTCGGTGTGTTTGCGCTGCATTTTATTTTAATGACCTTGTTTGTAGTAGTGCCGGGTATTTTGGCCGAGGTGGGCGGCTTGGATTCCAGTAGTTTATGGCAGGTATATTTACCCGTAATTGTGTTGTCTTTTGGTTTTATGGTGCCTGCCGTTATTTATACAGAAAAAAGAAAAATACATAAAAAGGTCTTAAGCGCTTTAGTGCTGGTATTGGTGTTGGTAATGCTATTGATGCCTTTTTTCAGTGCAGCCTTGTGGGGTATGGTGCTGTTTTTACTGTTGTTTTTTTGCATTTTTAACACCTTGGAAGCGTTACAACCTTCTTTGGTTTCACGCGTAGCACCACCTGAGTACAAAGGCTTAGCCATGGGCTTTTTCAACACCACACAGTCTTTAGGGGTTTTTGGGGGTGGTTTAATGGGCGGTTTGGTGGCTTCTATGATTGGGGTACAGTGGGTGTTATGGATGGGGGCAGGCTTAGCGTTGCTGTGGTGGTTTAGCTCACGTCAATTTCAAGCTGAGCTTTGAGTTTTTTAGCCCATAGATAATTTTATCTACTATTAGCCCACAGACATATCCCCCATAATAGAAACATAGATTAAACATAGATAAATATTTATTTATATATATAGGAATATAGGAAAAATCATGAGTGTAAATAAAGTCATCCTAATAGGTAATCTAGGGCGCGACCCAGAGATTCGCTACAGTGCTAATGGTGTGGCTGTAGGTAATCTAAGCTTAGCCACCACGCATCGCTCCAAGGGGCCTGATGGGCAGTGGGCTGAGCAAACAGAGTGGCATCGTGTAGTTGTTCTAGGTCGCACGGCTGAAGTGGCTGGTGAGTATTTGCGTAAAGGTCGTTCGGTATATATTGAAGGTCGTTTGCAAACCCGCAAATGGCAAGACCAAAGCGGTCAAGACCGCTATACCACCGAAATACTGTGTGAAAATATGCAAATGTTAGGTGGCCGTGATGGTGGCAGCGGTGGCGGTTTTACTGATGCGCCTATGGATGATTTCAACCAAGATCAAGCGCCTCGCCAAGCCCCTCAACGCAATGCCCCTCAACAACCCAACCCAGCCGCTGCACCTCAACAACAAAACTATCAGGCACCCTCTCCTATGGGGGGGATGGATGATATGGATGATGATATTCCTTTTTGACGGGCACCACACAGAAGCATTTGCTTGCGTTTCGCTGCTTTTTGTACTGATAAACTCAGTTATGCTGAATTTCAAGACCTAAAACTAATAAGAGGGAGGCTCTATGAAATCGATTCTGCTTTGGCTTATCGGGGTACCCATACCTATTATCTTGCTGCTCTGGTTCTTCTTATAGTCATTTACCGTGGAGGTCGGGCTACGCCCGATCTGATCTCTACAGGGGTGTTGCTAATTGTGCAGTGATGTGATCTAATAGTAAGCTTAGCTCGTGACTTTATGAAAGCCACGTAGCGGTCTTATTTGCAGCAAATATGAATTTGCTGCCATGTCATCGCGTTTTCTGACCCCCAAGCCTGTTCAAGCATATTAATGCCCTTTTAGGTTGATTGGTCGGCCCGATGCTTTCCAATTAATCTATGTGCCTGTGTCTTTATTAATACACATGGGCACTGTCTTGCTGTGTTTACAGCAAAGGTATTTTATGTCTTTTGAATCTCTAGGTCTGGCTACTCCTTTATTATCCGCACTAACTAAAGCCGGTTTTACAGAGCCCACGCCAGTACAAGCTGCCTCCATTCCCAAAGCCCTTGAAGGCCACGATTTAATGGTGTCTGCACAAACAGGTAGCGGGAAAACAGCGGCATTTATGTTGCCTGCCTTAAACCGAATTTTAGCTACTCCCAGCAAGCAACGCGGTGTATCGGTGCTAGTTTTAGCGCCTACTCGTGAGCTTGCCATGCAGGTGGGTGAAGCCACAAAACAATATGCCTCACAGTGTAAAGATTTACGCGTAGCTATCATCGTAGGTGGTATGCCTTACGGTGCCCAGCTTAAAGCCCTATCACGTCGTGTAGACGTACTAGTGGCTACTCCTGGTCGTTTGATGGATCACATCCAAGCCAAGCGCGTTAAGTTAGATACTGTACATACCGTTGTTTTAGACGAAGCCGACCGCATGTTAGACATGGGCTTTATTGAAGACATAGAAGGCATTGTGGGTCGCACGCCTAAAGAGCGTCAAACTTTACTGTTCTCCGCTACCTTAGACGGTACGGTAGCCGGTTTAGCGAGCAAAATGATGCGTAACCCCTTGTCTATTGATGTATCTGGCCATCAGGTTAAGCACGAAAACATCACTCAAGCTTTGTTATACGCAGATAATAATCACCATAAACAGCAATTGCTTGATCATTTATTACGCGATACAAACTTAAATCAGGCCATTATCTTTACTGCTACTAAGCGCGGTGCCGATGAGCTATCAGATCGTTTATGTGAAGAAGGTTTTGCCGCGGGTGCTCTACATGGCGATATGAATCAACGCCAGCGTACACGTACTTTAGGTATGTTGCAGCGTGGTCGTTTACGTATTTTAGTGGCCACAGACGTTGCTGCTCGTGGTATTGATGTACAAGGTATTAGTCATGCCATTAATTACGATTTACCCATGCAAGCCGAAGATTACACCCACCGTATTGGGCGTACCGGTCGTGCCGGTAAAGATGGCTTAGCTTTTACCTTGGCGAATGCTTCCGAGCGACATAAAGTACGTCGTATTGAGCACTTTATTGGTCAGCCTATACCGGTAGAAACCATTGCGGGCTTAGAGCCCACCAAGGCTATACGTCCTACGTACAAAGCACGTAAAGGCGGTGGCGGTGGTCGTCGTAGACCTGCATTTAATAGCGGTGCACCTAAAGCAGCTGGTGAGAGTCGTGATACACGTCCTGCCCGTCCAGCCGGTGAAAGTGCAAAACCACGTCGTCCGCGCGCAGACAGTAAAGCGGCTCGTCCTACAGGCGGCCGTCCGGGTAATTTCGCTGGTAAGAAATCATCCGGCCCACGTACCGGTGGTAGCCGCACTGCACGTTAAACATAAGGCTTAGCGTATAAGATTGGGTAGTCCAGTGGCTACCCAAGGTAAGCTAAATACTACAGCTAAAACAATAACTTCAATAATAAGAAATGGCACGGCAGCACGGTAAATTTGCGGTAGCCGTATGGATTTAGGCACCACACTTTGCATAACTATCAGCAATAAACCAAAGGGTGGTGTTAGCAAACCGATTTCTAGGGTAATAAGCATCATTACACCCAACCATACCGGCTCTACACCCGCCGCATTGGCTAAAGGCATGAAGAAAGGCAAGGCAATCATCATCATACTGATTTGATCCAGCACCATACCCAATACTAATAAAATGGCTAGCATGCCCAATACTAAGAAAAAGGGCGTGAGCTCCATGCTTTTGATTAAGCCCAAGAAGCCGGTACTGGCTCCAGAAAAACTGAGCAACTGCGCAAAAGTGGTGGAAGCCGCTAAAATAAACAAAATAATAACGGAAACTTTTGCGGTTTCTATGAGACTAACCCATAAGGCTTTAAGGGTGAGTGCTCTATAAAAAACCGTGGCAATTACAGAAGCCGTTACGCCAATAGCAGCAGACTCTGTGGGGGAGGCCCAACCAATGAGCATAGAACCCACTACAGCAATGAAAATCCCCATTAAAGGTAATACATCTACACAAAATGGTTTCCATTTCTCCCAGCCGTGCACATTCAAATCATCACTAGGATCAGACGGAGCGTCTTGAGGGCGTAAGTAACTGCGAATGACCACATAGCCTAAAAAACCTACAGCCATCAATAAGCCGGGTAATATGCCACCAATCAGCAAGCGCTCAATGGAAATGTTTGCCAAACTACCCAACATAACGGCTAAAGCAGAAGGTGGGATCAACATAGCAATGCCACCTACAGCCATAATAGGCCCCATAGACATAGTGGGGTGATAACCTCGGCGTTCCATTTCAGGCATCATCACACCGCCCATCATGGCGGTGTTAGCGATGGAAGAACCTGATAAGGTGGCAAAGGTGGTGCCCCCTAAAATACTCACTATAGAGAGCTTACCCGGGACCTTTGAAATAACGCGCTCTATAGCCGTAATGGCTTTAAAGGCAAGGCCAGTATGGAAAAGCACCTCTCCCATGAGTACAAATAAGGGAATAGGAGTTAAAGAGAAGCTAGTAATAGCCGAGGTGGTATTACGTACCCATTGGCTTAAACCAGCCTCTTGACCTAAAAAGACCCAAGCGCCAATTAAATTGACAGCTAAAAAAGCAAACACCACGGGGGTGCCTATGGCCATAAAGAAGAATAAAGCCCCTAACATCAGAGCCAGAGCAGATTGCCATTCCATGATTAGGCCTTTTTACGTAAATCTAAATAAATACGGCGTAAAAACTCAATACTAAGTAAGGTAGAGCCAGTTAGTAAGGGGAGGTTTAACCACCATTCAGGGAAAATAAGCTCTTTGAATACTAAGCTGCCTTGTTGGTACATATCTAAAAGTACCAACAAGCACTGTTGAGCTAAAATCGCACATACGAGAAAACCCAGGCCATTACAGACAACGGCTAAGATGCGCTGTACGAGTAATGGCATAGTATTAACAAGCACATCCACGCGAATATGTCCGCCTTTATAGAGCAGCCAAGGGGCAGCAATAAAAGTGGCAATCATCAGCATGTACTCGGTAATTTCTACACTGGCAGGAATAATGTCTATATTTAAGTTGCGTAGCACTACGTCAGCAGTAACTAACAGACTCATGAGGCCAAAAATAATAGCGGCTAGGCCTCCACAGACTGACATCATTACGTCATAAGGATGATAAGAGCGATTTTTCATACGAATTACGGTTTTTCTTTACCAAATAAACGTTCAATTTCAGCGGCATTAGCAGGCGTAACTTTTTTGAGATTATCCCAACCTGCTTTGTCTGCCTGCTCTAAAAATTCTGCGGCTACTTCGTCAGACAGCGTAATCACTTCTATGCCGGCTTCGACTTGCTGAGCTTTTTCTTTTTCAGCCAGAGCCAAGTCTTCTTGATTTGTGGACTCTACCCATTCTGCTTGTTTTTGTAGAAACGCTTTTTGCTCGTCAGTGAGCTTATCCCAGCTGTCTTTGTTAAAGAATAAGCTGACCTCTACGTTATAAAAACCAGGCTCTACGCGGTATTTGGTTTTTTCTTGCCAGCCCAAATCAAGTAAACCCACAGAAGGCCAGCCATAACCATCCACCACACCACGCTCAAGCGCGGTATAGGTTTCTCCGGGGGAAATTTGTAAGGAGGTGGCACCTAAAGAGCGGAAAAAAGCTAAGTACACAGGGGTGCTGCGCAGTTTGAAGCCTTTTAAGTTTGCGCTGTCTACGGGCTTATTCGAGTAAAGGTGATACTGTAAACCGTCTGAGACGCGGGCAAACCAGTACATATTGGCTTTGTCTTGGTGTATTTGATCCATTAATGCATGGCCGCCGTTTTCACGTAACTCTTGTATAGAACGGTCTGTAAGGGTCATAGCTAAGGCTTCGGGTACCAGATTCGCGTGAAAAACTGCAGTACTATTAGCTAAATCCACCACGCCGGAACGCACCGCATTACCCACTTCAAATGAAGGGATAGACTCGGGCCCGCCTAATACTTGAATTTGTACCAGCCCTTTACCTTCCTCATTAACCTTTTCCACAAATTGATTAAAGCGTTGAGAAATAAAAGTATCTAAGTTAAAAGCAGAAACGGCTTTGAGAGTCACTTCATTGGCCTGTGCGCCCAAGGCACCTAAAACAAGCGTGGCGCCTATTAAGAGTTTTGTGGTTTTTTTAAGCATGGGTATTCCTTCAGTAGTACTGTCTTAAGAGTATGCAAATTCATAATTTCATACTTAAATATATTACACCTAAACCATTAATTTGTTTTCTAGGGTTTACGCTGAGGTACAATTATTAAATGCCTATTTCTTCTATTCTGGCCACTGCAGCACCTTCATTTACTCTAGCTGGCTCCTACTTTCCCGCTTGGATTGTCTTTGCATTTGTTGCCGTTATTTTGACTGTGTTAATACGTGTGATATTGATACGATTAGGCATAGACGATGTGATGCGCTTTAAGGTATTTGTGTATGCAGCATTAGCCACCGGGCTCTGTTTTGCTGCCTTATGGGTATTTTTTGGAGTGGAGTAATGGCAACAACTAAAAAAACCATTTCTGCTGTTTTAAGCATAGTTATTGTTATTACCGCTGTTATATTTGCTTGGCTGCATTTAAAGCAGTTGCACCTTAACCCTTTATCTGAAGATGCCAGCATAGAATCCAGTGTGGTGCATATTAGTACTAGCGTGCCAGGACGCATTAATACCTTACACGTTAAAGAGGGTGAAAAGGTTAAAAAAGGCCAGTTATTATTCACGCTAGACCCAGAAATGTATGAGTTGCGTTTAGAACAAGTCAAAGCCGAGGTGGCCTTGGCTGAAGCCACTCTTAAAAACCGGGGGCGTGTAATTACCGCCGAATCCAATAATGCCACGGTGACAAATGAGCAAATTGAACGCGCCCGCACAAATCTAGCCTTGGCTACCCAAAGCCAAGCACGCATGGCCTCTTTGGCTCCTAAGGGTTACGCGACAAAGCAGCAATTAGACGAAGCCAACACCTTAAAGCGCGATGCAGAAATTTCATTACGCCAAGCTTTAGCACAGGCAGGCGCTGCTGAGGCCTTAGTAGGTAACACCGAAGCGGAAGAAGCCATGTTAGCCATGAGCCTTAGCGGTCTGGCGATGGCAGAGCATAACGTAGCTAAAACCAAAATTTATGCGCCACACGATGGTTATATTGCCGGTTTACAGGTGGCCACGGGTGAACATATATTGCCAGATATCAGCTTATTTACCTTGATTGTTTCAGATGACTGGCACGCCACTGCTATGTACCGGGAAACGGAGCTTAAACGTATTCAACCGGGTATGTGTGCCACCGTTTATATATTAGCGAATCCTGATGTGGCTATTAAAGGACGGGTAGCAAGCATAGGCTGGGGGGTAATGAGTGAGGATATGATTAATCTACCGCGTAGTTTACCCTATGTACAAAAAACCATGAACTGGGTGCGAGTGGCGCAGCGTTTCCCAGTGAAAATACACATAGAGACTGAGCCTGATCAGGAATGGTTATTACGCATGGGTGCTTCCGCCACTACCATCATTCATGATGATGGTGAGCGCTGTGAGTAATAAAGCTACGCCTAGCGCTAAGCAGCAATGGTGGCAGGCCGTTAAGCACGACTTACTCCCCTATGCAGGCCGTTGGGAGCAATCTTGGCGCATCGCGCTTATGTGCGCGTTAATGACGCTAGTTTCTATGACCTACGGCATTCCTGCCGCTGTATTAAGCTGTTATGTGCTGTTTTTTGTCATGAAATCAGACGCGGCAGAAACCATGGTGATGGCGGTAGCCTTAGTGGTGCTCGTGTCTATAGTGGTATTTATATTAATAGGTCTAATTAATATGACTTTGGCATCACCACCTTTGCGTTTAGTGGCGTTAGTGTTGGTGTCTATTGTTTTTTTATATTTAGGCAATGCCAGTGTTTTAGGCCCCTTGGGTGGCATTATTGCCCTAGTAATTGCTTTTGTACTCACCTTACTAGAATACATACCCATAGGTGAATTAGCGACCCGGGCGGTGCTGTATGCTTGGCTTATGACAGCCGCCCCCATGGGCTTATTGTTTATTTTTAGCCTGTTTTTTGGCCGTAAGCCCAAAGAGGTATTAGAAGGTGAAATTAAAGCGCGCTTAGAGTTAGCCGCCCAAGGCTTGGAACATAAAGTCCCCTTGGAAACGTTACAGCAAGACGTGGCATTAGGTTTAGAAACACAACAAAAACGTCTCAACTGGTTAAAACTCTTTCATCTAGCGCCTAAAGCCACACAGCAGCAGTTAGGTTTAGCTGTGGTAGAGAGTTATAGATTACTTTTGCAGGCTTTTTTATTATTACAAAAAGAGCCTACGGCTAAACAGCCCGAGCTGGCTGCCAAGTGCAGGCGTTTAGCCGCAGATCTATATAATTTTGATACAGAAAAAGCCCGCGCTTTTGTGATGCCTGCGGAAAAGTCCTCGTTTTTTGTAGACGATGCTTTTACAAATCCCAGTTATCAACGTACTGCTATTAAAGCCACAGGAGCCGCCGTACTTTGTTATTTGTTTTATAGTGCGGCTCAATGGGAGGGGATACATACCGCCATGATTACCTGTTATGTGGCCACGTTAGGCACCACAGGTGAAACGGTTAATAAGCTGCTTTTACGGATTACAGGAGCCTTAATAGGAGCTAGTTTAGGGCTAATATTGATTTTCTTCTTTATCCCCCATATGACTAGCATAGGCGCACTGATGATAGTGGTGTTTTTAGTGAGTTTACTAGGCGCCTGGGTGTCTTTGGGTTCTGAACGCGTATCTTATGCCGGCTTACAAATTGCTTTTGCTTTTTTATTGATAAGCTTAGACGGTTTTGGCCCCGCTATAGATGTGGATACCGCCAGTAATCGTATTATTGGTATTTTAGTGGGTAACACCATGATGTATATTGCCTTTACCCAAATTTGGCCACAAAGCATTATGCAGCCGGTAAAGAAAAAAATGCGTATTATAGAAGAAAAACTACAAAAACTATCCAGTGCAGAAAATGAGCAGGCCATAGTGCATGCGGCGGAAACGGCCGCCACCCTAGAAGAGACAAAGTATGAATTTAGTTTAGTGATGCTGGAGCCCAAGCGTTTACGCCCAGATCAAACTACTTTGCAAGAATTTCAGCAGCGTTTAACGGCAATTGAGACGCGTTTTGAGCAGCAGGCGCTTGATGCAATTGCCCCATCATAAAGGCTAAATTAGCAGAAGCGATAAGGGCTGCTGAGTAGGCGACGGATTGGGCTTGTGAAGCGTCTAATAAACCATTCGCCGTTTCCGTGGCTAACATCATACTGCCCATGCCAACTTGATAAGCCTCAGTAGCAGCGTTATTTGTAATGGTGGCGGCATGGACCAGCTCAGTGGCCGCCTCATAGGCTTCTAATGCTGAGCGTAACGCATTGGCCGCAAAATGCATTTCACGTAAGGCGTCGTTTTGGGTTTTACGCACTAATTCCCGGGCGGCGGCGGCACGAGCTTCTGCTTCACGTAAATTCATACGACGTAAGCCGCCGTCATATAAAGGAATAGTAATGCCTAAGAGTACGGCTTGAGAAGCCGAGCTGGGGCCGGTTTCTCCTAAACTATTTACATTGAAACTAGTGCTGCCTGTGGCTGCTACCCCCATTACACCTACCTTAGGCATAAAATTCGCTCTGGCAGAATCTATGCCTTTTTCTGCCGCTTTACGGGCGGCGTCGGTGGCTTGTAAATCAGCCCTATACGCCAAAGCGGCCTGTAAAGCCTCATCGTCTGGTAAATCCTCAAAGCGTGGTAGCTCACGCCCGGCGGTGGTGGCGATTTTTATTTCAGTAGTGGGTGCCAAACCGGCGCTGGATAATACCGCTTGGTATGCGTCGCGTTCGGCGCTTTGGCGCTGTACTACCGCCAATTTAGCTTGAGCGGCCAGCTGAGTGGCTTGAGCCACCTCTATAGTAGTGGCTACACCTTCATCAAAACGGGCTTGCGCGGCCGCCACCAAGGCCTGAGAGTTATCCAAATGCTGTTGCGCTAACTCAGTATTTTGACGAGCTGCACTGTATTCAAAAAAGGTGCGTGCGGTATTAAAAATAATCGCTTGGTGCGCTGCGGTAAACTTGGCGCGACTGGCAAAAGCCAAGTCAGAAGCGGTACCGTACAAAGCATCACGCTTCCCAAAATCAAAAAGTAGCCAATTCACGCTTAATGCGGGTACTACGCCTTTAATATGGGTGTTAGCTGGAGGAGGGGTGATTTCAAAAGGCCCCAAGTCTAATTCGGATTTAAATTTAGCACGCTGATAGCCACCAATCACACTGGCAGTGATCATGGGTAAATAGGTGGCTTTCACCATACCTGCGGCTAAAGCCGCTTGCTCAGCTTCTAGCCAGGCTATGCGGGTGCTGGGATTATTTTGTTGCGCCAGATCAATGAGCTCAGGCAAAGTATACACATGCCCCTGCTCTAAAGAAGCCGAGGGAGCTTCAGGAATTTGACTCAGTGAAAAGTTAGGCACTAGGGCGACTTTTTTAGGCGGTGAACTTAAAGGAGGTGCACTGACACAGCCTGCTAAAAGACCTATCGTTAAACTTAAAAGAAAAGTACGGTATTGCACCATAAAGTAGCCTAGTAATTAAATAGTTGTAGCTAACTATAGAATTATCGGTGCTTAGGCATTTTGATGCAATGTTATAGAGGGGCGCACGCCAAAAAGACGTTGATAATCGGCAGCAAATTGACTTAAGTGGGTAAAACCGGCCAAATAAGCAATTTCTGTTACTGATTGCTGCGTGGGGTTTGCTTGTATTAGTTGTTGGTGAGCGTAATTTAAACGTTGCTGTTTCACGTACTGCATGGGGCTTTGCTCTACAAAACGGTTAAAGCCCATATATAAACTACGCGTGCTAATACCTACTGCTTGTGCAATCATGCTCACATTTAAGGGTTGTGTGAGGTGTTGATGGATGTAGTCTTTAGCGCGTTTAATGGTGTGCGGGGTAAGAGAGTCAGAGCTAACGGTGGCAACATGCGGTGATTGGTTATGGGGCCAAATATCTAGTAGGCTCGCAAAAAATGTATCTTCTAAACGTTGAGTGGCTAAGGGATTATCAAACAGTACGCCTTCAGCGGCTTCACTAAACTGCCATTGCAATAAACGCCATAGGCTTTGTCCAGCAGCCGCTTCTAAAGATTGCAGTGGTACAAACTCTAGGCTACGAAGTAAAGGGGTTTGGTAGTAGTTTTGATAAAACTGTTCTAAGCTTTTTCTGCAAATGCGTACAAATAGTTTATTGGCTTGATCGCTGTGCACCATTTCAAACTCTTGCTCTGGGTTAATAATGGCAGCGGTTTGTGTACTGTAGTTAAAGTATTCGTTAGCAATTTGTATTTGCTCATGGCCTTTTATAGGAATTTGCAGTAAATAAAAATCATGTAAAGGCTGGGGGCGTATATGTACGGTTGCACCATAACGTAAGCGCCCAAAGCCTAGGCGCAGCCCCGTGCGGTAATAAAGCTCAGTATTTAATGATTTACCTTGTGATTGTAAGTTTAAGTGATGTGGGCAAAGCACAGCGGCCACATGAGACTGCACTTGCTCTAGATCTACAGATTGTAATTGGGCATAACGATGAAGAATGTGCTGCATTTTCACTCCCAAGTGATTAAGCATGAGCATGAACTAGTTTAGTCCTAAGGGAATCCACGTCGCTATTAGGATATACACGCAGGGTTTTCACTAGTGAATTGAGCTGCATTATTTAGATAGCTTTGCATCATTTAGATAGCTGCACCTTGTTGAGCTACATAATATATAAAGGTAAATAGTTAATTACTAAAATATATTGGAGAACATCATGAGTCAAAGCAGCTTATTAACTAAAGGCCAAGATCATTTTTTACTAGGTACCTTTTCCTCAAATTGCGGTGGCGGTATGACCGTTTCTAAATTGCCAGATCGTTGGCAAGCTACTTGGGATAACAACTTAAAACTGGCTCAACTCTTAGATGATGCAGGCATTGATTTCATGCTGCCCATTGCGCGCTGGGTAGGGTATAAGGGGGAGACAAACTTCCACGGGTACGTGCTAGAAACAGTAACGTGGGCTACTGCATTATTAGCAAACACAAAAAACATTAATATCTTTGCCACTGTGCACACGGTAGCCAATCACCCGGTGGTATTAGCTAAGCAAATCGCTACTATGGCGCAAATGAGTGGCAATCGTGTGGGCTTAAATATTGTAGCCGGCTGGAATAAGCCCGAATACGACGCTTTGGGTTTAGACTTACCAAATGATCATGAAACACGCTATGGTTATGCCCAAGAGTGGTTTGATATTGTGCGTAAACTCTGGGATACTGATGGTCGTTTTGATTGGGACGGTCAATATTTCCATCTAAAAGATGTGCATGCTGACCCACGTCCTGAATACCACCCACCTATTTTTAATGCCGCGGGTTCAGGTCAAGGCCGTGACTTTGCCAGCAGTAATGCAAATTTTCTCTTTACGCCCGCCATGGAATTAGAGCGTTCACGTAAAGAAGTGGCTGAGTTAAAGCAAATGGCAGCTGATAAAGGTCGTGATGTTGATGTAATGACTTTTTCTCATGTGATTTGTCGCCCTACTCAAGAAGAAGCCGATGCCGAGTGGCAGCGTATGCTTGATAATGCTGATACCGGTGCGGTAGATAATTTAGTTAATTTACAGTTTGCTCACGCGCATTCTTTTCCTCATGAGTTGTTAGAGCAAATTCGTGAGCGTATGACCGTAGGTCATGGTGGCTTCCCATTAGTGGGCACCCCTGAGCATGTGGCAGATCAAATCTGTGCTTTACATGAGGTGGGTTTTAGAGGCACTACGCTTTCTTTCTTTGATTACGTGAAAGAGTTCCCTTACTTCCGTGATGAAGTATTGCCCATACTTAAAGCACGCGGTATTCGTCAATAAAATAACAAGATAATAAGGCAGTAAAATTAATTTATGACACTCGCATCACCTACTTCCGTAGACTCACAAGAGTACAAAAAAGCCATGCGCCATTTAGGCGGATCAGCTTGTGTAATTAGTGTGACTCATCAAGGTCAAAAAACGGGTTTAACTGCTACCTCAGTCACCTCGGTGGCAGCCGAACCCCCTGAGTTATTGGTGTGCGTAAATCAAGACACCTCCGCTTGGCCACTAATTGATAAAAGTGGTTATTTTGGGGTGAATGTTTTGAGCACGGCACAGCAGCATGTGGCTATGCAGTTTGCGGGAGTGGGTGGGATTAAGGGGGCAGAGCGTTATAAAAACGCCAGCTGGTCACAGCATAACGGCGTGTGGCTCTTAGACGATGCGCCTGCCGCCTTTGCTTGTGAGGTCAGCGAGGTGATTATACGTCATAGCCATGCTTTAATTTTAGGCCGCGTGGAGTACGTGCAGTTTGCTGGACAGCCAGTAGAGCCCTTGCTGTATTGGCAAGGGCAGTTTGGTACGTTTCAAACCAATCTATAATTACAATTACAAGCTAAGCCATTCCAAAACTTGCAAACTAAGAGTATCAGTTGCAGTGCCAAAAGCGGTGATAATTGCGGGGATATCAGTGCTGGTAGCCGGCTGACTTATAGTAAACCGTTTGCTGCGCACTATGGTTGATTGTGGCCTATCAATTATTTTTGCTTCGTATTGCACCCGCACCACAGGCTGGCCTTCTTGGTATTGCACCTCAAAGTGTGACAAATAGCCCTCTAAAGCTAGGGGAGTGTTAAGAGCCGCATCGCCAGTTACCGCTTCAAAAAGACGGGCATCCGTTAACGCTTGTAGGAGGCGTTCGCGTACTAATACGGGTGCTGCGTCTGACCATTGCGAGCCCTTATAGCTTTGAATCTCCGTGCCTTCAGGTTGCACTAAAATATAATTACTATTAATCAAACGATTCGCTTGGGGAGTAGCTACATACAAGGTGCTATTTTTTTGAGATCCTACGGTCTGCATAGTAGCAGCCGGTAGGTTATAGCGTGTTTGTGGCGGCTCTTCAGGAAAAATAGTGCAGGCACTCAGCCAAAGCATTGAGCTGATAACGGTGGTTTTTAGTAAAGTAGAGACGCGTATCACGGCTGAAACTCCTGTAGTTTATCGGCCCCAAATATATATCCTTTGGGGTTATCTTGTATTTCCTGCGTAATCACTTTGATATTACTGACGGTTTGGCGTAACTCTTGCATAATGGGTGCAAGCTGAGCAAAACCTTGGCTACCTTGATTGATAGAAGGTGAGTTTTCGGTAATCACGTTCTTTAACTCCGTGGTGGTAGCATTTAGATTTTGCATCACCTCATTGGCATTAGCAAACACTCCACTGCCTTCTTTTACTAAAAGCCCACTTATTTCAGACAGCATTTTTTCTGCTTCTTGGCTAGTTTTAGTTAGACCTTCTACTAATTCAGGTAAACTTTTAGTGCCATCAGCCAGTTGACTTAAAAGCAGCTCTAGCTGGGAGATACTTTTACTCATATTGTCTGCGTTCTCAGAAGACAAAAAGGCATTGGCATTCATAATAAGCTCTGAGAGATTAGTCATCAAATCTTCACCCCCTGCCATAATTTGAGAAATAGACGACGGCGTGGCCACAATAATAGGGGGCTCATCGGGATTTTTAGCCACTAAAGTTGGACTCTCAGGTGTGCTGCCAGTCAGCTCAATCACCGAAGAACCGGTAATTCCTGTAATGCTTGAACGAGCTTTGGTATCTTCTTTAACAGGAATATTACTTTGAATAGTAATACTGGCAAGCACGCGACTTACGTCATTGGGGTCTAACGCTAGCTTTGTAATCTCCCCAACCCGTATGCCGTTGTATTGCACCGCACCACCACGGCTAAGGCCGCGTACCGGCTCATTAAAGACCACGGTATAGTTTTTGGTGTCTTTATCACTACCTGACTTTGCTAGCCAGAGTGAAAAACCAATAGCGGCTATAGCAATAATCAAGGTAAAAACGCCAACTAAAATATGATGAGCGCGTGGTTCCATTAAATGTTCTCCTGACGTCTAGTTTGAGCTTGGAGCGCAGCGCGCCCACGTGGGCCTTGGAAATATGCTTGTACCCAAGGGTCGTCAAATTTTTCGACCACATCTAAGCTATCGTTAATAATGACGTGTTTTTGTGATAATACGGCCACCCGATCACAGATGGTATAGAGGGTATCTAAATCATGGGTGACTAAATAAACAGTGAGGCCCAGTGCATCGCGCAACGTTAAAATAAGTTGGTCAAACTCACTGGCACCAATGGGGTCTAAGCCAGCAGTAGGTTCATCTAAGAATAAAATTTCAGGATCCAAAGCTAAAGCACGTGCTAAGGCGGCGCGTTTAATCATGCCACCCGAAAGCTCGGAAGGGTAATTATTAGCCGCATTCGGTGGTAGACCGGATAAGGCCATTTTTAATAGGCTGAGCTTTTCGGCTTCAGGCCGGGTTAAACCGCTATGTTCTATGAGGGGTAAAGCAATATTTTCTACCACTGTGAGCGAGGAAAACAAGGCTCCTTGTTGAAATAACACCCCAAAGCGGCGCTCTAGCTTAGAACGATCCTCTGGCTTTAAATCGGCGATTTTTTGGCCAAAAACGGTAATATCACCTTCAGTAGGAGGGAGTAAACCCAATATAGAGCGCAGCAGTACGGATTTACCAGTACCAGATCCCCCTACTACACCTACAATCTCCCCAGGGTATACGTCCATTTCTAAGTTGTCATGTACCGTATGGGTGCCAAAGCGATTCACTAAATTACGTACTTTAATAATGGGCTCTAGTTGTTGGCGAGCCTGCTGTTTGGCTTTGCTGTCTTTATATTCTGTCATTTACCACCCCATTTCCATAAAGTACAAGGCTGCAATGGCATCAATTAAAATCACAATGAAAATAGAATGAACCACTGAGGTGGTGGTGCGCTCACCCACTGATTGGGCACTACCTGTGACTTTAAAACCTTGTTGACAGCCAATGACGGCAATAAGAAAAGCAAAAATCGGCGCCTTAGACATACCTACAAAAAAGTTACGTACCCCCACATCCGCATGTAAGGTGTCTAAAAACAATGTAGGTGAAATACCTAGCGTCCAATAACACACTAAAGCCCCACCAAAAATCCCTGCCACCATGCCTACAAAGGTGAGCATGGGCATAGCGAGTAGCATAGCTAAGATACGGGGAATAACGAGCAACAGCATAGGATCCAAACCCTGTGCACGTAAAGCATCAATTTCTTCGTTGGCTTTCATAGAGCCAATTTGTGCGGTGAAAGCACTAGCAGTACGGCCGGCCATAAGAATAGCCGTTAATAGTACGGCAAACTCTCGTAGGAAAGAGTATCCCACTAAGTCTACGGTATAAATGGTAGCACCAAAATCACTCAGTATAGTGGCTCCCAAAAAGGCGACCACCGCCCCCACTAAAAAGGTAAGTAAAGCAATAATAGGTACTGCATTAATAGCAATTTCTTGTATTTGCGCTACGATGGAAGTTACCCGCCATTGGCTAGGGCGCAGCATATTAAATAATAAGGTTTCTAAAGCCAGCCCTATAAAAGAGGTTAGATCTAAAAACTCATGCCAAAAACGGGTAGCAGCAACGCCTAGATGTTCAAAGAAGTCCCCGAGGGCGTTTTGTTGTGTTTTAGGAGGCGGTTCACCTTCATTTTGAATGGCTTGCGCCACAGTACGTAATAAAGCGTTCCGCTCTACAGATAAGCCTTTGGCTTGATCTAGGCTGCTTTCTAATTGCTCAGCAGTGATTAGCTGACAAAGCTGCTCAGCGCCAGCGGTATCTATTTTATCTAAAGCAGAAAAATCAAGTGTGCTGTAGGTGATTTTTTGTTGAGAGAACTCACGAATCTCACGAATTAAAGCATGATAATTCGCTAACACCCATTCACCTTGTAAATACAGGCAGCCATCGTCACTACGTAAAAAAGGAAGGTGGGCTTGAGTCATAGGCATTCAGTTTTACTTAAAGGGCAGACGTAGAGGGGTGAGGCGCAACACGCACTTGATTTCTACCGTCTTGTTTAGCAGCATAAAGCATGGTGTCTGCTTGCTTTAAAACGGTGCTGGTGTCGGGGTCGTGCGCGGGCCACTCTGCTACCCCTAAAGAGATAGTAAGTTTACCCACCGAAGAAAAGTCATAAGCAGCTACGGTTTGTCTGAGGCGCTCAGCAATATCAGCGGCAGTGTCTAAGGGGCATTCCGGTAAAATAATCATAAACTCTTCCCCACCTACTCTAATACAGTAGTCTTTCTCACGTGAATTCGCCATCATAATCTGTGCTAATTCTTTGAGAACGGTATCTCCCACTGTATGACCAAAGGTATCGTTTACGCGTTTAAAGTGATCTATATCTATACTAATGACGGCGAATGGAGTTTGTGTTTGACTGTATTTTTTTAAAACGTATTCCAATACCCGCCTGTTATGTAAACCCGTTAAAGGGTCGGTGCGCACATCTTGGCGTAATTGCCCTACTTGATCATGTATATTTTGCAAACCAAACAAAAACGCGCTTTTTAGCTCATTTGCCTCTAAATACCATGTTTTTATGTCTTGCACGTGTTTAATAGTACTAATAGCACGCATGTTTTTAGCGTTAGCGGCTAGTTTTCGTAGTGGGTTCGAGATCAGCCAAGCGCATAGCCAAATTAAAGCCAGTACGAGTAGGTTAATAGGTAGACTATTAAAAAATATTTTTTCCATTAGCCCTTCATGTGCTTTTAAGGTGGTTTCAATGGGGCGCTGTGAAACCACCCCCCAATTGGCCGCTGGAATGTGAGCATAACCACTTAACATTTCTATATTTTTACTATTATGAATACGTGCGTGGCCTTTTTCCCCTTGAATGACTTTGTCTATAATGGGATTTGACTCTATAGGCGTGCCTAAACGTTCGGCGTCGGGGTGAAACAGCAGGCGCTTTTGTTGATCAACTACATAAGTATAGGAGCCATCCTCGTAATAATGCTCACCCAGTAAGCGATTTAAAATGTTTTTCTCTTTCAGATAAATGGTGCCGGCGACGAAACCTAAATAAGTACCACCCTCAGTGTATATTGGGTGAGATATCATAATAATTAAATTGTTTAATGCTGATTCATAAGGCTGACTAATATGCGCTTGTTGGCTTTTTAATGAGGCTAAGGTGCCTTCAGTAGTGAGTAGACTGCCTACGAGCTCTATGGCTGCATTTGAGCTGTTTAAAATAACCCCTTTTGCATTGGCTATGACTACCGAGTTAAAGATTTGGTTTTGCTTAGCAATTCTAAATATTTCTTGCTTGAGAAAATTGGGGTCGTGCCAATGGCGCGCAATAGCATCCGCGCTATAAGCTAATTCTAATTTTATGCTTTCTAAAAAAACTTGGGTACTATCGGCTAGTTTAGAGGCATAGGCCTCGTTGTTTTGTAAGGTAGTGTCAATTAAGGTCTGTTTTTGAATTTTAGAGCTGGTGAAATACATATTCACCACCGTTACTAAGGTACCTAGTAAGGCCAGAACTAAAATAAGTTGACGTAAATTAGATTTTTTTAGGAAAGCCATTGAAAATAGATACCATTAAACAAAAACTTACAAGTACACGTATACATATATATACATACACATGCATCTATGTAACACATTATAGGAAACTTTATGTTTGAGCACGTAGCACATTATGCTGGCGACCCCATATTTAGGATTGCCGCCCAGTTTCAAGCTGACCCCCGAGATAAAAAAGTAAATCTTACTATAGGTTTATATTTTGAAGATGATGGCAGTGTACCGCTATTAGCTTCTACACAAAAAGCAGAAGCTTTGTGGGCGGCACAAAAAACCCCTCGTACCTATTTGCCTATGGAAGGTTTAAGTAGTTATAGGGATGCAGTACAACGTTTGGTATTTGGTGAGCAAAGCGAAGCCTATCAGTCCAAGCGCATTGCTACCATTCAAACCTTAGGGGGTACAGGGGCTTTGAAGGTGGGGGGAGACTTGTTGCATCAAGGCTATCCTGATAGCCAAATGTGGATTAGTGATCCAGCGTGGGATAATCACCACGATATTTTTGGTGGCTGTGGTATTCAAACCAATAAATACCGTTATTTTGATGCCCAAACCCAAGGCGTAGACTTTGACGGTATGTTGGCAGATATCTCTGCTTTGCCTGCACACAGCATGGTGTTGTTGCATCCCTGTTGCCATAACCCTACCGGCGCAGACCTAAACAATGAGCAGTGGCAACGACTCATTGCGGTTCTAAAAGATAAACAGCTGATTCCATTTTTAGATATGGCGTATCAAGGTTTTGGTCAGGGATTAGCAGAAGATGCCTATGCGGTACGGGCGATGGCAGAAACTGGTTTAACGTTTTTTGTGGCGAATTCTTTCTCTAAAAACTTTGCTTATTACGCCGAACGTTGTGGCGCTTTATCTGTGGTTTGTGAGTCGGCTGAGGCGGCTGAGCGAGTGTTGGGGCAACTCAATGCGTGGGTGCGTAAAAACTATTCGAATCCGCCCGTGCATGGCGGCAGTGCCATCGCCTTAGTCTTGGATACACCGGAGTTATATAACAGTTGGGTAGCGGATGTAGACGCTATGCGTAATCGTATACATACGATGCGCCAAACCGTGTATGACAAATTACAAACCCTAGCGCCGCAGTACGATGCTAGTTATATGCTTAAACAGCAAGGCATGTTTAGTTATACCGGCCTTAGTCCTGAGCAAATTAGCCGTTTACGCGATGAGTTTGGGGTGTATATGCTGGACTCGGGGCGTATTAGCGTTCCTGGTTTAAATACCATGAATGTAGAATATTACGCGCAAAGTTTGGCAGCGGTGGTGTCTAAGTAAATACCCTTGAATTAGATGAAATATGCGTAAATAGACAAAAGCTCGTGCACAACTAAACAACTCGCCAACTCAGCCCTACCTATACTAAGTGTTAATAATTGAAATTTATAACTAACACGGAGACAAAGATATGGCAGAGAACACGGTTCAAGGTGTACGCGAGCACATGATCATTAATGGTAAAGCAGTACAGTTACCAGATGCTAAACGCATACCCGTATATAATCCCGCCACCGGCGAAGTCATTGCCCACCAAGGTGAAGCCGGAGCGGCTGGGGTTGACCAAGCAGTAACTGCAGCTCATCACGCTTTTACTGATTCCGAATGGGCATCCATGCTACCCGCGCAGCGCGAACGCTTGTTGTTGAAATTAGCCGATTTATTAGAAGAAAATGCAGACGAGCTAGCGCTCTTAGAAACCACAAATAACGGCAAACTATTAAGTTTCTCTTATGGTTTAGAAGTCTATTCCAGCGCCCAGTGGCTGCGCTACATGGCAGGCTGGGCCACTAAGGTGGGTGGTGATGTACTTAATTTATCTTTTCCCTTTCCTCCCGATACCAGTTACCACGCTTACACGCGCTTAGAGCCGGTGGGCGTGGTTGCCTCTATTGTGCCGTGGAATTTCCCCCTATTGATGGCTATTTGGAAAATGGCCCCAGCCTTAGCCGCAGGTTGTACTTTGGTTCTAAAGCCAGCTGAAGAAACCCCTTTAACCGCCATACGTTTAGCTGAGTTAGCCATAGAAGCCGGTTTTCCAGCAGGTGTATTTAACGTAATTACTGGTACAGGCGATGTAACAGGAGCAGCTTTAACCGCCCATCCTTTAGTTAATAAGATTTCTTTTACTGGATCCACTGAGGTTGGGAAAATCATTGCCCAGCAAGCGGCTAAAGATACTAAACGTGTGGCTTTAGAGCTTGGCGGCAAATCACCCGTATTGATTTTTGATGATTGCGATGTAGAGCAAGCCATACAAGGAGCAGCCAATGCCATCTTCTTTAACCAAGGACAGGTATGTACCGCCGGCTCCAGACTCTATATACAAGACGGTATTTACGAAGAAGTAGTAAATGGTATAGCCGCCCTAGCAGATAAAATGGTGTTGGGTGCTGGTGCGCAAGAAGGCACTGAAATTGCTCCCTTAATTTCTGCACGTCAAAAAGAGCGTGTAGAAAAGTACATAAAAATAGGCCAAAGCGAAGGCCGCCAAGTAACCCGTAATACTGATCGTCCTACAGAGGGATTCTTTGTACGCCCTACGGTATTTGCGGATGTAGATATTGGAGCGCGTATTGCTCAAGAAGAAATCTTTGGGCCAGTATTAGTGGCAAATCGCTTCACTGATGAAAAAGAAGCGCTGCAGTTGGCTAATCAAACTGAGTATGGCTTAGGTGCTAGTGTGTGGAGTAATGATATTAGCCGCGTAAACCGTTTAGTGGCGGGTATAAAAGCCGGTACGGTTTGGGTTAATGCGCATAATGTGCTGGATCCACATATGCCGTTTGGTGGTTTTAAACAGTCTGGCATGGGGCGTGAGCATGGTAAGGCTGCAGTGGAGTCTTATCTAGAAAGTAAATCCGTTTGTGTGGCTTACGCCAATAAAACCTAAGTAGCCCACAACCACCAGGAGACAGAAATGAAGCATAAAAAACGAATAGCGCTGGTGGGGTCAGCGCTAATGCTAAGTAGTGCGGTGAGCTGGGCAGATCCTAGCACTCGTGATTGGCTACCAGCGCCAGTAGGTACTCATATAATCGCCGGCTATGCAGGCTATGAAAAAGCCACCCGCATGTATGACAACGGCCACCGTATTGAGGGTGCACCTAAGTTGGATGTGCATTACGGCATCTATAGGCAGATGTATTACGGTGAGCTTGCCGGTAAAACTGTACAGTACGAAATTATTGTGCCCATGAGTAAAGCCACTTTAAAAGGCAATGGCTTTCCTCGAGAAAGTCTGACGGGTGTGGGCGATGTGAACCTAGGCGCTGCGGTTTGGCTTTACAACAATGATGAAACGCGTACGTACTTTGCTTGGGAGCCATTTATCGTAGCCCCTACTGGGCGTTACAAAGCTTCACGAGCAGACGTATCACCGGGGGCGAACCGTTGGAGCACTATTCAAGATTTTGCTTTTTCTCAAGGTATAGGTAAAAACTCATACTTAGAAGCCATGGCGGAGTTTGAGATTTATGGCAAAAACAAAAATTACTACGGCACCACCTTAAAAAAAGATCCCTCCGTACGCTTAATGGCTTTTGCTTCTACCAATATCACGCCTGATACGGTGATTGGTTTGCGTTATCGCTACGAGACAGGGGGCGATGAAAAAATCAATGGTGAAAAAGTCTCTGGTGCCGCCAATGATCATCAGCTAGCGCTAGATTTAACCCATCAGCTTAACAATCAAAATCAGTTACAGCTGCGTTATGCCCATGATCTAAAGGTTAAATATGGACCCAAGATGAGCGGCGTGCAATTACGTTATGCCTTTATTTTTTAATAAATAAACAAATAAGCAAATAGATAAGTCGGTAGAGTCAATCTGCCAAAAAAGGAGAAAAACATGCAACTGAAACGCATAAAAAAACGCGGACTGCAGCTCACATTAGCTGCGGCAGTGGGAACTTTCGCTTTTGCTGCCAACGCGCAAAACGTAGAAGTCGTAGAAACCACCATCGCTCCTCAAGAAACCCTTACCGGAGGCCATAAGTTATCAGAAGATGCTGAAAACCGTATTTATGTGATGGATGCGGTGTTTAATCATTTATCGGAAAGCCGAGTGCATATTTTTGATGGTGACACCGGGCGGTTTTTAGGCATGATACCCACCAGTTTTAATGGCCACATGCAAGTCTCCCACGACGGTAAGAAAATCTACACCATGACCACCTATCATGAGCGCGTCACTCGTGGTAAGCGTACCGATACCGTAGAGATCTGGGATGCCCTAGGGTTAAATTTTGAAAAAGAAATTATTTTGCCAAATAACCGCATTCAAGGTTTAAATTACCGTGGTATGTTCCGTCAGTCTAGCGATGGTAAGTTAATTATTTTCCAAAATGCCACCCCTGCCACGTCAGTAGGAATAGTAGACATAGAAAAAGGGGAGCACGTCGCCGAGCTAACGTCAACCGCGGGCTGCTGGAGTGTAAATCCCTTGCCCAATAAACCCCGTAGCTTTACCACTATTTGCGGTGATGGCACTTTATTAACGATTGACCTTGATGACAAGGGCCAAATTGCTAAGCAACATCGTAGTGAGAAAATGTTCTCTACCCAAGATGACCCCATTTTCATTACGCCAGGCTTTGTAGGTAGCGATGCCTATTTTGTCTCTTTTTACGGCAATATTTATCCAGCTAGTTTTGAAGGTGAAGAGGTTAGTTTGAAGCCATCTTGGTCCATTTTAAGTGAAGAAGACAGAGCGGCTGGCTGGACGCCGGGTGGATATAACTTACTTGCCACGCACGCGGGCAGTAATCGTATGTATGTGCTTATGCACCCAGATGGTGAAGAGGGCACACATAAAAATCCAGCAGCTGAAATTTGGGTATTTGATTTAGAGAGCAAAGAGCGCATTGCTCGGGTACCGGGGCTAGATTTGCTGTCTATCTCTATTGATGAGCCGGGTAATCGTCTTATCGGCATTGACGGCGGTAATGTGAGTATTTTTGATATTAGCAGTGCCGAGCCTAAGTTAATTAAAACCATAGAAAACGCCGGGGAAACGTCCTTACAGGCCGAGCCTCACCCTGCAGTCCAAGGAGGGTAGGCCATGGACCCTTTACTCATATATATGGCAGCAGCTAGCTTGTCAGCCCTATTGCTGATTGGTGGCATAGACAAATTACGTCATCTTGATTTATTTGAAGGCGCCATATTGGCGTATAGGCTTTTACCTATTAGCTTGAGTAAGCCATTTGCCATACTTTTTATGGTGGCAGAGCTAGCGGCTGCGGTGCTGTTACTGATTCCGCAGTTACGTTTCTATGGTGCGTTATTGGCGTTATTTGTGGTGGGTTGTGCTACAGCAGGAGTGGCACTCAACTTATTACGCGGCCACACCAATGTAGCCTGCGGTTGTGGCAATCTTAAAGAGCAGAGCGCAGGTTTATCGTGGTGGTTAGTGGTACGCAATGGCTTATTGTTAAGTGTGATTGGTTTATTTTTTATTCCCTCACATTTTTTTACTGAACGCCATTTAAGCTGGGTAGATGGATTCACTTTTTTTGGTTCTACTCTGGCTATGCTGGGCTTGTATTTTGCTGTCAATCAGCTAATTGAGTCCCACGTAAAATTACAAAAACTGAAGGAGATGTAAATGGGAGCGTTAGTTATTTCTAATGTGGTGCTGTGGGTAGTTCTAATAGCATTAATACTCGTGGTGTTGGCGTTATCGCGCCAAATTGGCGTGCTCTATGAGCGCGTGGCCCCTATGGGAGCATTATCTATGGATAGTGGTCCGGAGGTGGGCGATGCGGCGCCCACCTTTGAATTAAATGATCTATTTGGACGCCCTCAAACCATAGGTATGCGTACAGAGCACAGTCAGCTGTTGTTTTTCATATCGCCTACGTGTCCAGTATGCAAAAAACTCATACCTATTTTGCGTTCTATTGCCAAAAAAGAAAAATCTTGGTTGCGCGTGGTGTTGGCCAGTGATGGTGAAATGCCTGAGCATTTAGCCTTTTATAAACAAGCAAATTTAGATCCTTTTCCGTATTTATTATCCACAAATTTAGGCATGAGCTTTCATATAAGTAAATTGCCTTATGCGGTGTTAATGGATGAAAACGGCAAAATTAACGCCAAAGGTTTAATTAATTCACGCGAACAATTAGAAAGTTTATTTACCGCTAAAGACTTAAACGTGGGTTCTGTACAGGAATATTTACGTAACACAGAGTCCCAAACCGCTGAGCTTACTGAGGTGAATGTTTCACGTAAGGAGAAAGAAAATGCATTGGCTGGATAACGTAGGAGAGAAGATTTCGCGCCATTTAGCGCATCGGTCCTCACGCCGTAGTGTGCTCAGCACCCTAGGTAAAGTGATGGTGGCGTCTTCAGCAATTTTACCGGTGTTACCGGTATCACGTGCTGCGGCTAATACAAGAACAGGCTTGGATATAGAGGAAGCAAGCCGTGAAGAGTTGGAGTCTTGTGATTACTGGCGTTATTGCGCTGTAGATGGGTTTTTATGCTCATGTTGTGGTGGTACCGTAAATACCTGCCCTCCAGGTTCTACGCCGTCACCACTTTCTTGGGTGGGCACATGTCATAACCCGCATGATGGAAAAGATTACTTAATCAGTTATAACGATTGCTGCGGTAAAACAGCATGCAGTCGCTGTAGTTGTGCGACTCACGTTCGTGAACGCCCTGGTTATGAGTTTTTCTTACACAATGATGTGAACTGGTGTATGTCTAATGAGAACAGCACGTTCCATTGCACCACCTCCGTGTTGATTGGTTTAGCTAAAAACTAAACGTTGGGTGGAATGGTTTGTGTGCTAGAACGATTCCACCCTATTTTCATGGGAGTTAATAATAATGAAGTCATTTTTTTTGGTGGCAGTTTTTAGTGTGCTGCCGTTGATAAGCGGAGTTACACATGCCAAAAAACCCATACCAGCCACTAATGCTGAGCAATTAAAATACTATTTGAATAATGAGTCAGCCTTTAAAGATTACATGTTGCAGTGTGCTGGCTGTCATCGCTTTGATGGCGAAGGCGCTGAAACTAAAGGTATTCCTAGTTTTGTAAACTCTATTGGCTTATTTACTCGCCTAGCAGAAGGGCGTTCTTATATGATACGCGTGCCGGGTGCCTCGCAATCACAAATTAATAATGCAGAGTTAGCTGAAGTCTTAAACTGGATTGTGGCTAAATATAGTGCGGAAGAATATAAAAACAATAATTTCCGTTTATTTACAGCTGCTGAGGTAGGTGCCTCTAGGCCTCATCGTTTTGATGATGTAGCGGTAGAGCGGCAGAAACTAACAGAAAAATTACAGGGAAAAGGCCTAGAGCCTTCTACTTATCTTTATGGTAGGGTGGGTCGATAGATGTCAGTTACATGCTAGACATGCGAGGAAAATATGACACTCGATACAGCTCTCACTCAATTTCAAACTGTAGGCTCGTGGCGTGATTTTGTGGAGCAGACCTTCTTACCTTTAGAAATTAAAATTGGCAATACGGCTCCTTTTTCGTATAGGGCTGCCAATACCAAGATTGGTGATTTGGTGATTTCTAATTTGCACATGAATGCCACTACCGTAACCCGCACTTCTGCCTTAGTGGCACGTTCTGAAAAAGCCATTTATAAAGCCTCTTTACAGCTTGCAGGCACGAGTGTGATTATTCAAAAAAATAGGCGTACTACACTCAAAGCCGGCCAATGGGCTATTTACGATGCAAATCAGCCTTACAGTGTGCAGGTAGGGGATGGCTCACATTTTTTAGTTTTGCAAATAGAGCACAGCTTACTTTCTCTAGAGCAGCCCTATTTACAGGCAGCATTGGCGCAAGCCTTTGATAGTACTCAGGGCTGTGGTAGTTTATTACTCCAACTATTAACAACGGCCTTAGCGCAGCGTAATGTGCTGTCTGGAGTGGCTTCTGAAGTGGTGTCAAATGCTATTTTACAGCTAATTGGCGCACAAATTATTGAAGCCCTAGATGCCAGTGCTCATGCAGACCCCGTGACTTTACATCAGGCTGAGCTGTTGAAAATACAGCACTATATACAACAGCATTTAGATAGTTCTGAGTTAACAGTTAAAAAGTTATGTACGGTGTTTAACTGTTCACGACGTTATTTGTATAATTTATTTAGCAGTCAAGACTTAACGCCTGCTGATTACATACAACGTCAACGTCTTGAGAGCAGCTGCCAACATCTAGCAGATCCCAACTATAATCGTCCTATCTCAGAACTAGCCTATCAACATGGCTTCAAAGATGTTGCCACCTTTAGTCATGCTTTTAGACGCCGTTATGGCGCCTCTCCCACTGCGTGGCGGCAAAAGCGGTTGCATATAGGTGCTCTGCCTAGTTAATATCTAAGTACCTTATCTTTTATATAGTCGTAATCTATTATGTTTTTAGAAAATGCCTGGTATGTGGCAGCCTTAGCTACGGATATTAACCGTCAGCCTTTTGCTGTCAAAATGCTTAATCAATCTTTAGTGTTGTTCAGAAAGCAAGACAACACCGTGGTGGTGTTGGAAGATTCCTGTCCGCATCGTCGTTTGCCTTTATCTATGGGGCGCGTGCAGGGCGATAGCATTGAATGTGGTTACCATGGCTTGCGTTTTGACTGTTCAGGTACGTGTGTGGGTGCCCCAACTGCCACTGAGATTCCGGCAGCAGCTATGGTGCGTTCGTTTCCAGCGATAGAGCGTTATGGTTTAATTTGGGTTTGGATGGGCGCTCCTGAAAAAGCCAATACAGATGAAATTCTGCAGATTAAAGAGTGGGATGATCCCGCCTGGGGCGTTAACAGTGGTGATGCCATGGAAATGGCCTGTAATTACCTTTATATTACAGACAATCTCTTAGATCCCTCGCACGTTACTTGGGTGCATCAATCTTCTTTTGGGAGTGATGATCTTATTGGGGTGCCTTTAGAAGTCGAAGAGGCAGATAATGGCGTTACGGTTTCACGTTGGTTACGTAATATTGAGGTATCGCCTTTTTATAAAAAATTTGTGAAATTTGAAGGTAAGTGTGATCGTAAACAGCAATACGAAATGCGCTACCCAGGCCATGCCGTCATTCGTGCTATTTTCACCCCTGCTGGTACAGGCGATGAAAACGCGGTATCGCACCCTGATGTGTTTTTAATGGATTCCTATAATTTTCTCACGCCTATTGATGAGAAAAACACCCGTTATTTTTGGTTTCAGTTGCGTAATTTCAGTCCTAATGATGAGAGCGTTTCTAAGGTATTTAATCACGATGTACGCGCGGCCTTTAGTGAAGATAAGGTCGTGCTAGAAGCGGTGCAAAAAGGGATGGATGCTAAGGGCGCGCGTTTAAGTTTACCCTCTGATAAGGGGTCATTGTTGTTCCGCCGTCGTATGAGTGAAAAGATTCGTGCTGAACAGGCCGTGCAGCAAAAATAGCATCGCTATTCACGCTTCAAGATTATTACTGTAATCTATTAGCCATCGTTGCTATTTTATATCTATTGTTTTTTATTTAGGGTTCTCGTCACGTCATGGATTCTCATACTGCTTATACCTTTTCTAATCGGGCCAATCAGCTCACCAGTTCTGCTATCAGAGAAATCCTAAAGGTCACCACTAGACCAGAAATCATTTCTTTTGCGGGTGGCTTACCCTCAGCTGACGGTTTTCCTATATCCGAGTTACAGCAAGCCTTTAATACGGTTTTAGAAAATGAAGGTCGTGAAGCTTTGCAGTACGGCCCCACTGAAGGTTATACGCCTTTACGTGAGTGGGTGGCTGAAGATCTCAGCACAGACGATGTCAAAGTTGATGTTAATGAAGTGCTTATTGTTTCCGGTTCACAGCAAGCCTTAGATTTGCTCGGCAAGTTGTTTATCGATAGCGGCAGCAAGGTTTTAGTTGAATCTCCCACTTATTTAGGTGCCTTGCAGTCTTTTTCTGTGTTTGAACCCGAGTATGTGTCTATTAATACCGATGAAGGGGGTTTGATTCCTGCTGAGGTGTCTGAAGCTAAAGCCGCAGAGGCTCGTTTTATTTATGCCCTGCCTAATTTTCAAAACCCCACTGGCCGCACCTTAAGTAATGAGCGCCGCCAAGAACTGGTTGAGCGTTGTGCAGCTGCAGGTATTCCTATTGTAGAAGATGATCCTTACGGTGAGCTGCGCTATGTGGGTGAGCCTCAGCCAAGTTTGCTGCATTTAGGCCGTAAAGTGGGTGCTACTGTTATACGCTTAGGCTCTTTTTCGAAGGTGTTAGCGCCAGGTTTGCGGTTGGGCTATGTAATTGCACCGGTGGCTATTATTGATAAGCTTGTGCAAATTAAACAAGCTACAGATTTACATTCTCCTACGGTAACGCAGATGGCAGTCTATGAAGCCATTAAAAATAATTTTTTAGAAAAACATTTGCCAGAAGTGCGAGAGCTTTACAAAAAACAAGCCCAATACATGCTAGATGCAATGGATGCGCATTTTCCCGCTGAGGTGGCTTGGACTAAGCCCGAAGGCGGCATGTTTATTTGGGTTACCTTACCAATGCACATCAATGCTCAAGAGTTGCTTCATCAGGCAATAGCGCGGCATGTGGCCTTTGTGCCAGGTGAGCCTTTTTATGCCACCGGCGTGCCCCAAACTAATACCTTCCGTTTGAGTTTTGTTACGGTGAGCAAAGACCGTATCGATGAAGGCATTGCTATTTTAGGTGCATTGATTCGTGAGCAAGTTTAATACTACTGCCGCACGCCCAGACTTAGCAGATATGCGCCCAGATGATTGGGTGGCAAAGTATTTGCCTGAGTCCTGGGGGCCTTATGCTCGTCTTTGCCGCTTAGATAGACCGGTAGGGACGTGGCTTACCTTATTGCCTTGTATTGCGGCGCTGATTCAAGCGGCGGGAGGCTGGCCTGATTTATGGCGTTTGTTCATTTTTTCCCTAGGTGCGCTTTTAATGCGCGGCGTAGGTTGCTGCTTTAACGACATTTTTGACCGTGATTTCGATCATCAAGTCGAGCGCACGCGCTTTAGACCGCTCACTAGTGGGCAGTTACGTATGCGCAATGCGCTTATTTTTGTTTTTGCGCAGTTGCTGGTAGCTGGGCTGTTGTTGTTTGCTATTAATAGCTATAGCCGTTGGTTGGCTTTGTTGCTGGTGCCTTTAGTGGTGATTTACCCCTTATGCAAACGCTTCACCCATTGGCCGCAGGCCGTATTGGGCATTGCTTTTAATTGGGGTATGTTAATGGCGTGGTCTGATACCCAAAACATGGTGCCCTTAGCGGCCATTGCCATGTGGGCAGGGGCCGTTACGTGGCAAATTGCTTATGATGCTATTTACGGTTACATAGACATGGAAGATGATTTAAAACTGGGTTTAAAATCGGCGGCTATACGTTTTGGTGATAATGGCAAACAGTGGTTGGGTAGCTTTTATGCCATCACCTTGTTGTTATGGCTGTGGGCCGGGTATGCCATGCAAATGCACTGGGGATATTTTGTAGTGATGGTGGCTATAGGACTTCATTTAGCTTGGCAAATTCATCAGTTTGATCCGCAGCGCAGAGAATCAGGTTTACCCTTATTTAGAGCCAATATGACGGTAGGCGTGTTGTTAGTAGTCGCAGCCTTAGCCGGAACGCTGTTATAATTTTTCCCTTTCATAGAGAAGTCATCAACATTTAGCTTGTTTAGGCGTTAAAAAAAATGGAGATAAGATGCCAACCACCATGGAACTCGTAGCAACTATACTCTTTGCGGTTGCTATTATTCATACCTTTTCAGTCCCTGTGTTTGCCCGGTTAGCAAATAAGGGAGGTGCACACTCAGGTTTGTGGCATTTGCTTTCCGAGGTGGAAGCGGTATTTGGAGTGTGGGCTTTTGTATTAATTGTATTTATCTCGGTGTTTGTGGGCCTAGATAATGCGGTTGAGTACATGGATTCCCGTAACTTTACTGAGCCGGCTTTTGTGTTTGCCATTATGGTGGTGGCCGCCAGTAGACCGATTTTAGAAATGGTCACAAAAATAGTGAAAGTGGTAGCAAACATCATGCCACTGCGTAATGAATACGCCCTGTTTTTTATTACCATGTCTTTGGTGCCGCTATTTGGTTCGCTCATTACTGAGCCCGCCGCCATGACGCTAGCCGCTCTAATGTTACGCGATCAATATTTCAAGCAAAGTGGTCGCGCTTTTTTTAAATACATAACCTTAGGCGTTTTGTTTGTAAACGTTTCCATTGGTGGGGTGCTCACGTCTTATGCGGCGCCACCAGTATTAATGGTAGCTCAAACCTTTAATTGGGATACCGCCTACATGGCCACACACTTTGGTTGGCGTGCTGCGGTTGCGGTTATTATTAATGCGGCTTTGCTGACTTTTATAAGCCGTAGTGTATTAGCTCAAACACCCGACTCTATTCCGGAGCCACTTGAAAAGAAAAAGCGTCCCGATGTGCCTTTAGTGGTGATGGCCATTCACGTTATGTTTTTAGTGGCTATTGTGCTGTCGGCGCACCATGTGGTGATTTTCTTAGGCTTACTGATGATGTTTATTGGTTATGCCACTGCCTATCGTAAATACCAAAATCCCCTTATGATTGGTGAGGGGCTAATGGTGGGTTTCTTCTTAGCCGGCTTGGTCATTTTAGGTGGTTTGCAAAAATGGTGGCTGCAAGATTTACTCGGTGGCATGTCACCTTATGTACTGTTTGTAGGTTCTACTGCTTTAACCGCTATTACTGATAATGCCGCTCTTACGTATTTAGGTTCCTTGGTTGAGGGCACCAATGAGATGTGGCGTTATATGCTGGTAGCAGGTGCGGTTACCGGTGGTGGTTTAACCGTGATTGCTAACGCCCCAAACCCCGCTGGCTTTTCTATTTTGAAAGGTTGCTTTCCGGATGGGGCGATTTCCCCTTTACGTTTGTTATTAGCGGCCGCAGTACCTACCACTGTATCCGCTATTATGTTCTTAATATAAAATGAAAAGAAAAGGATAAAAAGCTGTGCCTATTTATGCGTATAAGTGCAGTGCTTGTAATTACGAGCAAGACGTATTGCAAAAAATGTCTGACCCCGTTTTAACGGAATGTCCTAAGTGCCATCAGTCCACCTATGAAAAACAGGTGACGGCGGCAGGTTTTCAGCTTAAAGGTACGGGTTGGTACGAGACGGATTTTAAAGGAGGCGATGCGCCTTCACCGGCCTCGTCTAGCCCTGCTGATAAAACATAATAATTTATATATCTACTGGAGTTATCTTAGATGCGTACTTGTTACACTGGCGACTTAAACACCCAGCATCTGGGTCAGACCGTCACATTATTTGGTTGGGTGCATCGCCGCCGCGATCATGGTGGTGTTATTTTTATTGATCTACGCGATCGTGCTGGCCTAGCGCAAGTGGTGGTCAATCCCGATAATGAGGCGATGTTCGCTGTTGCTGAGCGCATCCGCAATGAGTTTTGTCTGCGTATTACGGGCGAAGTGCGTGAGCGCCCCGAGGGCACCATTAATCCAGATTTACCCTCCGGTGAAGTGGAGGTGGTGTGTACAGAGATTGAAATTCTGAACCCTTCCGTAACGCCCGCATTCCAACTGGATGATGAGAATCTCTCCGAAACCACGCGCTTAACACATCGTGTCTTGGATTTGCGTCGCCCGCAGATGCAAAAAAATCTGATTTTGCGCCACAAGGTCACGCGAGCCGTGCGTAACTATTTAGATGATCTAGGCTTCATCGATGTAGAAACTCCTATGCTTACCAAAAGCACGCCTGAAGGCGCCCGTGATTACCTCGTGCCTTCACGTACCAATGCCGGTGAATTCTTTGCCTTACCCCAGTCCCCACAGCTATTTAAACAAATGCTGATGGTATCGGGTTTTGATCGCTATTATCAAATCACCAAATGCTTCCGTGACGAAGACTTACGTGCTGATCGCCAACCTGAATTTACCCAAATTGATTGTGAGGTGTCTTTCCTCAATGAGGAAGAAATCCGCGAGATTTTTGAACAGATGGTGCGCCATGTCTTTAGCACCGTCATGGAAGTAGAGCTACCTAAGCCGTTCCCCACTATGACATGGCAAGAAGCCATGCACCGCTTTGGTTCCGATAAGCCAGATCTGCGTGTTAATTTAGAATTTACCGATGTAGCAGATTTGATGGCTGATGTGGACTTCAAGGTGTTTTCTACTCCTGCAAATGATCCTAACAGCCGCGTAGTGGCTTTGCGTGTGCCCGCCGGTGGTGAGCTCACCCGGGGTGAAATTGATGCGTACACCAAATTTGTAGGTATTTATGGAGCCAAAGGCCTGGCTTACATTAAAGTGAATGATGCCACGGCCATCCCCACCGGTTTACAGTCTCCTATTGTTAAAAATATCCACGATGAAGCCCTCACTAAGCTGATAGAGCGCACCGGTGCCCAAGATGGTGATTTGATTTTCTTTGGTGCTGATAAAACCACTGTAGTGAATGACGCCATGGGCGCCTTACGTATCAAAATTGGCCACAGCGAGCACGGTCGTAAGCACGGTCTGTACACCGCGGGTTGGAAGCCTTTATGGGTGGTTGATTTCCCCATGTTTGAGTACGATGCCGAGGCCAAACGGTATGTGGCGGCACACCACCCCTTCACCAGTCCTAAAGAGGGGCACGAAGACCTCTTAGCCACTGATCCCACGCAGGTATTAGCTAAAGCGTATGATATGGTGTTAAATGGGTGGGAGATGGGTGGTGGCTCTGTACGTATTCATCGCGCTGATGTACAAAACAAAGTGTTTGCTGCCTTAGGCATAAGTGAAGAAGAAGCCCGTGAAAAGTTTGGTTTCTTACTTGATGCGCTGCAATATGGCGCGCCTCCGCATGGTGGTGTAGCCTTTGGTTTAGACCGTATGGTGACCATGATGGCAGGGGCAGACTCTATTCGTGATGTAATCGCTTTCCCCAAAACCCAGCGCGCCCAGTGTTTGCTCACTGATGCGCCTTCTGCAGTAGATGAAAAGCAGCTCAAAGAGTTGCACATTCGTTTACGCCCTACGGAGCCTAAACCTACTGCCTAGTTGCTCTTCTTTAAAGGTGCTTTGTGTCCAGAATTCGAGTCGTTAGTTATAATATTCATAAAGGTCGTACTGCCACTGGCAACCGTGAATCTTTAGAAGACTTACGGCTCGGACTCTACAACTTATCGCCCGACCTCATGTTTCTTCAAGAGGTGCAAGGGCGTAACCAGCAGCAAAGCTCCTTAGATGCGCAGCATGAGTCCTTAGCGGCTGCTCTTGATATGCAGGCCGTTTATGGTCTTAACGCTATGCGTGAGCATACGGATCACGGCAATGCCTTGGTGTCGCGCTTTCCCATATTGCAGTATGAAAACCAAGACATCTCTGATCATCGTCTTGAGCAGCGTGGTTTATTGCACGCTGTCATAGAGGTGGGTGGTCAGCCAGTGCATTGCATAGTGGTGCACTTGGGTTTATTTGCTAAAGGTCGTACTCGTCAAACGCAGGCGTTGGTGCAACGTATCAAAGATATGGTGCCGCCTTATGAGCCACTTATCATTGCGGGTGATTTTAATGACTGGAGCAATAAACTGGCACCGCTGTTTGTAGAACAACTAAATTTATATGAAGTCTTTGCTTTTTCCCCCAATGCTGATCAGCGGCGTATGTTTAAGCTCACTAAACCAGTGCGCTGGTTACGAGACAGCATGGGTGGTCGCAAAGACAGTAGAATTATTACACCCACCCCTGAATTAGGTGCACATGGTGCGGCCCGTATGATCCCGCCACCGCGCACATTCCCTGCAGTATTTCCTTGGTTACGCTTAGACCGTATTTATCAACGCGGTTTTGCCGTACGTAATGCTCGCGTATTACAAGGTAGTCCCTGGACGCAATTGTCCGATCACGCCCCTATTTTTGCAGAATTAGAATTACCATAAATATAAATTCATTCCTTATCAGGAGTATTAACAATGATTAAAACCAAAGCCGCAGTCGCTTGGAAAGCTGGCGCTCCTCTCACCATCGAAGACGTAATGCTTGAAGGCCCTAAAGCCGGTGAAGTTTTAGTAGAAATTAAAGCCACGGGCTTATGCCATACTGATTTATACACCTTATCCGGTGCTGACCCTGAAGGCTTGTTTCCCGCTATTTTAGGTCATGAAGGTGCCGGTGTAGTGATGGAAGTGGGTGCTGGCGTTACTAGTTTGAAGCCGGGTGATCACGTAATTCCGCTTTACACGCCGGAGTGCAGACAATGTAAATCGTGTTTATCTCAGAAAACAAACCTCTGTACCGCTATTCGTGCCACGCAAGGTAAGGGGGTAATGCCTGATGGCACCTCACGTTTTAGCATTGATGGCCAGCCCATTCATCACTACATGGGGACTTCCACTTTTGCTAATCACATCGTGGTACCCGAAATAGCCCTAGCCAAAATACGCGAAGACGCCCCTTTTGATAAGGTTTGCTATATTGGTTGTGGCGTAACCACTGGCTTAGGTGCGGTTTTATACACCACCAAAGTTGAGGCAGGCGCAAATGTGGCGGTGTTTGGCTTAGGCGGTATTGGTTTAAACGTTATTCAAGCCGCTAAGATGGTGGGTGCAGATAAAATTATCGGTGTAGACATTAACCCCGCCCGCGAAGCCTTAGGTCGCCAGTTTGGTATGACAGATTTTGTTAATCCCAACGAAGTAGAAAACGTGGTAGATCACATCATTCAACTTACAGACGGCGGTGCTGATTACTCCTATGAGTGTATTGGTAATACCGAGGTCATGCGTCAAGCCTTAGAGTGTACGCATCGTGGTTGGGGTCAGTCCGTAATTATTGGCGTAGCAGAGGCTGGCGCTGAGATTTCTACGCGTCCTTTCCAGTTAGTTACAGGTCGTGAGTGGAAAGGTTCTGCCTTTGGTGGCGCACGTGGCCGCACCGATGTACCAAAAATTGTTGATTGGTACATGGAAGGCAAAATTAATATTGATGATTTAATTACACATCACTTACGTTTAGATCAAATCAACGAAGGCTTTGAGATGATGAAGCGTGGCGAATCCATTCGCTCCGTGGTGATGTATTAATAAGGAGATTTACATGACACAGGGATTAGAACTACTTAACGAGCACCGCTGTTTTAATGGCTGGCAGCGTTATTATCAGCATCATTCCGCCGAGATTGGTTTGCCCATGAAGTTTGCGGTGTATGTACCTGATCATGCGGCCGAAGCCCGTTTACCTGTGCTCATGTTTTTAGCTGGCTTAACGTGTACCGAAGACACGTTCACCACGAAAGCCGCTGCACAGCAGCACGCCTCTGAGCATGGCTTAATGCTAGTCATGCCTGACACCAGCCCCCGTGGTGCGGGTGCCCCGGGTGAAGACGATAATTGGGATTTTGGTACAGGTGCCGGTTTCTATTTAGATGCTACTACACCGGACTTTGCCAAGCATTACCGTATGGAATCGTATATTACCAAAGACCTATTAAAAGTGGTCACCACCGATTTACCCGGTGATGCGGCCCGCGTAGGCATTTTTGGTCATTCTATGGGGGGGCATGGGGCTTTGGTACTGGCACAGCGTCATCCTGAACTGTTTAAGTCGGTATCGGCCTTTGCGCCCATTGCTGCACCCACGCGTTGCCCGTGGGGAGAAAAAGCGTTTACTGGTTACCTAGGCACTGATCGCAGCGCGTGGGAGGCTTACGATGCCAGCCATCTTATGGGTCAGCAGACTAAAGCGCCTTTTCCCAATGGCATTCTTATAGATCAAGGTTTGGCAGATCAGTTTTTAGAGCGTGAACTGTATCCACATGTGTTTGAAGAAGCGTGCCTTAAAGTCGATCAGCCTCTTAATTTACGCCGCCACGACGACTTTGATCATGGGTATTTTTTCATTATGAGCTTTATCAAAGATCACATTGCGCATCATGCCAAACAATTAGTTAGTTAAGCGTAAAAAAGTGTATTAATTGAACTTAAAGCGGCTTTTTAGGTCTAATATAGCATATATAGTGGTAAAATTAGAATAATCACCACAGTTAAAAAGCATTAAAAAGCAAAATACGTTTAGGTTAAGGAGTAAGCTATTTGAAAGGACACAACATGACCAACAGCACAAATACATTGGCAATCCCAAATAATCAATTAGCGGCTGCTGTATCCAACCCCGGAGCATTGGGTACTATAGAAGCGTATATTACGGCCGTAAACCAGCAGCCCATGCTCACCCCAGAGCGGGAGTTAGAGTTAAGCCGTCGTTTACAAAAAGACGGTGATTTAGATGCTGCCCGCGATCTCATCATGTCGCATCTGCGCTTGGTGGTTTCTATTGCGCGCCAGTATTTGGGTTATGGCTTGCCACATGCTGATCTTATCCAAGAGGGTAATATTGGGCTCATGAAAGCCGTGAAACGTTTTGACCCTGAGCGTGGTGTACGTTTAGTGTCTTATGCGATGCATTGGATTCGCGCTGAAATTCACGAGTTTGTGATTCGTAACTGGCGTCTAGTTAAAATAGCCACCACTAAAGCACAGCGTAAATTGTTCTTTAATTTACGCCGCATGCGTCCTACAGATGGTGAAACTTTAGACCCAGATCAAGTGGATGATATTGCGCGTGAGCTTAATGTGCGTCCTCAAGACGTAGCTGAAATGGAGTTACGTATGTCAGGCGCTGAAATGGCATTAGAGTCTCCTTACGGTGATGACGACGACGATGCTAACTTTGCGCCCATTTCTTATTTATCTGATAGTGATCAGCTAGAGCCATCCGAAGTTCTAGAGCAGCGTGCTAATATACAGTTACAAGGCCCGGGCTTAGAGAATGCCTTAGAGCGGCTAGATGAGCGCTCACGCCGTATTATAGAAATGCGCTGGCTCCAAGATGATAAAGGCTTAACTTTGCATGAATTAGCAGCTGAATACGGTGTCTCAGCTGAGCGTATTCGTCAAATTGAGTCTGCTGCGTTAAAAAAACTACGTGGGTATTTAGAAGAAGCGCTGTAACACCCAACTCGCTGCAGCTTCCTTAACCCGCTACGGCGGGTTTTTGTTTCCATGCAGGGGGAGTAAAAATGACAACAACAAAGCAGTCAGCCTCTTGGGGCACTTTATTTTGCGGCCTTAATAGTTTGCGTGTGTTGGCCTTATGTGGTGGTGTTGCTTTATATGCCATTAATGTAAATGCCATAAACACCCTCTTGCCCTCCATAATTAAAGACATAGGTGGCTTAATGCTCTATAACTGGGCCACCAGCTTGTTTATCGCTGCCTCTATCTTAAGCGTGGCTTTATCTACCAGTTTCATTAGTTTTTTTGGCTTACGAGGTGCTTTTTTACTAGCAATTTTAGTGTTTATTATTGGTTCTATAAGCACAGCGCTTAGTACAAATATTTATTATTTATTAGGTGCGCGCAGCATCCAAGGCTTAGGCGGTGGTTTACTGTTAGGGTTAAGTTATATTGCGATACGCATGGTGTTTTTAGAGTCTTTGTGGTTGCGTGTGACGGCTCTTATATCAAGTATGTGGGGTGTGGCAGCGTTAGCAGGGCCTGCGGTGGGTGGAATGTTTGCTCAAAGTGGCCAGTGGCGTCTGGCTTTTATTGCTACTATACCGGTTGCGGTAGTGGTAGCTTTTTTAGTGTTTATGAGCCTTAAGCCGCGCGAGGAAAGTTATGAGCAGCCTCTACCTCATGTGCCTTTATTCAAAGCGGCTCTGTTGGTGTGGTCTGTGGTGGTCATTGCCTTTGGAAGTTTAAGCATTTCTTTGCTCATAACGGCCTTATCTTTAGTGATTGTATTAACCATTTTGTATGGTATTTCACGTGATGATATTAACCATCCCCATACCGCCTTATTCCCTCCTAATAGTTATAAGTTAAGTGAGCCTTTAGGCAGTCTCTATGCCAGCCTTGCGTTAATGAGCATGGTGCTAAGTATTGCGGTGTTTGTGCCGTATTATTTAGAAGATATTCATGGTCTGTCGCCAGTCTGGGCGGGTTATATGACAGCACTTATTCCAGCGGGGTGGGCTTTAGGGGCACTAAGCACGGTAAGATTAGTGCCCACATCAGCAAATAAGTTTTTTATTATAGGGCCGCTATTTTCTGCTCTATCTTTGGCATTGTTAGCCCTGTTTTTACCGTTACCGGCTTTAAGTAATTACATAGAATTATGCTGGGTGCTAGGTATACTTTTGTTTAGTGTGGGTTTAGGTCTGGGAGTGGTGGGGCCACATTTAGTGACGCGTATTTTTCAAGTGGCACCTTCAGGCCAAGAAAATCTCACTTCAGCGGCTATGATTACTATGCAGCTTTATGCGGTGTCTATAGGCATAGCGGTGGCCGGTGTGATTACCACTGAGGTGGGTTTGGATATAGATAGTACTTATACGCAGCTTAGTGCGCGCTTATTGTTTATGCTTTTTGCTATGCTACCGGTATTGCTTATTTTTGCATCACGGGCGGCGCGATTGGCTTTCAAAGCGCCATAGATCGGGTAAAAACACTTCACACACCAATACGTGCAAATCCCCTTTACTAAAGCAGGAGCGTCTGGCCCAGCAGTCCTGGTTTTGGTAGGGAGCAGGTAATAACCGAGCGGGGTAGGTCCATATATGTAACCGCCCTCGCACAAAGGCTTTATGCAAGGCTAAGACTTCACCTAAAGGCTTTGTGCCTAAGGCGGCCAGCGGAAAGTCACTTTTTTCTAAAGAGTCTTTGGTGGCAATACTACGAGCAAACACCCAAGGGGTACCATGACCTTTTAAATACACTTCGCGCACCCAAGCTGGGGTATCTAAGGGTACGTTTAACGCTTCAGCTTCGTCTAGGCGTAGGGGCAGCCAGCCTTCGCGTAGAGGTTGTACCTCAAAATTTTGTTTACTGAGCTTTTTCAAGCGCGCAGTCAGTGAGCCGGTTTCATATAGCCAGTCATTTAAGGTGCTATTGTCTATATTTGGCATGGTAAGGTTTAGTGTTTTAGTAATTTTCAAAGATAATAGTTTTTAAAGGTCGAATACATGAGTGTACATTCTGAAATCAAACGCCGTACAGTTCCTGAGCTAATGGCTTATAAAGGTAGCAAAAAAATTGTTTGCCTGACTGCCTATAGTGCGCCTATTGCTCGCTTAATTGATCCTGCCTTAGATCTGATTTTGGTGGGGGATTCCACAGCCATGGTAGGTTATGCCATGACAGACACGCTGGGCATTACTCTGCAGCAGATGGCTGATCACGGTGCCGCGGTGGTGCGTGCTACTCAACACGCTTGTGTAGTCATTGATATGCCTTTTGGTAGTTATCAAGTTTCACCCCAACAAGCCTTTGAAAATGCCGCTTTCCTATTGGCTCACAGTGGTGCTACTGCCGTAAAAATTGAAGGGGGATCGCCTTTAGCCGATACTACTCGTTTTCTAGCCGAGCGCGGTGTGCCGGTATTAGCGCACGTAGGACTCATGCCACAATACGTAAACACCATGGGCGGCTTCAAAGCCCAAGGCATGAGTGAAGAGGCCGCAGAACGCATTTTGGCGGATGCCAAAGCGCATCAAGAAGCAGGGGCTTTTGCAGTAGTGATTGAAGGCGTAGCCGAGTCTTTAGGGCGTCACATTACTGAAGAGTTGGCCATACCCACCATAGGTATTGGCGCCTCACCTGCTTGTGATGGGCAGGTATTAGTCACCGAAGATATTTTAGGGTTGAGTGGTGATCGTATTCCTCGTTTTGCGAAAAACTTTGGCGATGCTGCGAGCGTAATACGTGACGCAGCCCAAGCCTACGCCGATGATGTGCGTAGCGGAGATTTTCCTACCCTTGAGCATTGTTTTGGTGTGAAAAATAAAAAATAACGAGGTTTTCCCTAGGGAAATCACCGGTGCTACTTTGCATGCAGTAATGTAACATCATGCTAGTAAACAATAGGGGCAGTAACGCTTTTTTGGTGTTTACTGCCATATAGGAGATACAAATATGCGTAAGACTTTAAAACAAACCCTGCGTACTAAAGGCCTCACATTAAGCTTAGGTGCAGCACTTAGCGCCATGATGCTAGCGCCATTGCCCGCAGCTGCACAACAAGAGTTCATCAGTATTGGTACCGGTGGTGTGACGGGTGTGTACTACGGTGCCGGTGGTGCTATTTGTCGTTTGGTAAATAAAGACCGGGCAGATCACGGTTTACGTTGCTCGGTAGAGTCCACAGGTGGTTCTGTATTTAATGTCAATACCATTAAAGCGGGTGAGTTAGATCTAGGCGTGGTGCAATCAGACGTAGGTTATAACGCTTATAATGGTGAGGGCCAGTTTAAAGAGTCTGGCGCTTATGATAAATTACGCTCTGTGTTTTCTATTCACCCTGAGCCCTTTACCGTAGTAGTAGGTAAAGATAGCGGTGTAAAAAAGTTTGAAGACCTTAAAGGCAAGCGCTTTAACGTGGGTAATCCCGGCTCTGGTACCCGAGCCTCCATGGATCAGCTACTTGGCGCCATGGGCCTTGATAATAGCTTCTTCTCCTTAGCATCTGAGTTACGTCCTGATGAGCATGGCCAAGCGCTGTGTGATGGCAAAATTGATGGTTTTTTCTACGGTGTAGGCCATCCTTCCGCAAACATTCAAGATCCTACCACCACATGTGGTGCACAGATTGTTGAGCTCACCGGTCCGGCTGTAGATGAGTTGGTAGAAAAGTATCCTTACTACGCTAAGGTAGATATTCCGGGTGGTCTGTATCCCAATAATGAAAATGATATCCCCACATACGGTGTGTTGGCGACTTTTGTGAGCTCTGCAGACGTAGATGACGACGTAGTGTACGAAGTAGTGAAGGCCGTATTTAATAATTTCGACGACTTCAAACGCTTACACCCCGCTTTAGGTCACCTCGTTAAAGAAGACATGGTGAAAAATGGCTTATCTGCCCCCTTACACCCTGGTGCAGAAAAATTCTATAAAGAGCAGGGCCTGCTATAAATCATAATTACTTATTTGTTTGATTAACTTAGCGGGCTGCCCCAAAAGGGTAGTCCGTTTTAGCTCAAGCTCACTGCATCGCTAATAACCAAAAGGATTCCTATGAGCACCACGCCTACAGAGCAAGATCTGCATAAGCTCGTTGAGGAAGTGGATCGTGGTGGCCGTAACGTCGGTGGCGTTGCTGGTGCCATCGTCTTCACTGTTGCCTTATGCTGGGCTTTTTTCCAGCTGTGGTATGCCTCCCCGCTACCATTTACTTTTCACTTTGCTATTTTTAATGATACCGAAGCGCGTGCCTTGCACTTAGGTATCGCTATGTTTTTAGCGTATTTGGCCTATCCTGCCACCAAACGCTCTCCCAGAGAGCGTATTCCTATTCATGATTGGGTTTTGGCGCTGATGGCAGGATTTTGTGGTGCTTATCTTTATATTTTCTACAATGAGTTAGCCACTCGTCCTGGTATACCCACCACCCTGGATGTGGTCACCGCCAGTATAGGTATTATCTTGTTGCTTGAAGCCACGCGCCGCGCTTTGGGATCACCCATGGCGGTACTAGGCACCGTGGTGATTTTGTATGTGTTTTTAGGGCCTTGGTTGCCAGACGCTTTGGCGCATAGAGGGGCCTCTATAGAGCGTTTAATGTCGCACATGTGGTTAACCACTGAAGGCGTGTTTGGGGTGGCATTGGGCGTTTCGGTGTCCTATATTTTTATTTTCGTCATGTTGGGCTCGCTCTTAGATAGAGCCGGTGCGGGTAATTACATGATGCAGGTGTCTTTTTCCCTTTTAGGGCATTTGCGCGGTGGACCAGCCAAAGTGGCAGTCTTGTCTTCAGCGGTCAATGGGGTGGTGTCAGCCTCTTCTACTGCCAACGTAGTAACCACCGGTATTTTTACCATTCCCTTAATGAAACGCTCTGGTTATGGGGGCGTGCGTGCGGGGGCGATTGAAACGGCGGCTTCAGCCGATGGCCAAATTATGCCACCCGTTATGGGCGCAGCCGCTTTTCTAATGATTGAATACGTAGGTATTCCTTATACTGACATCATTAAACATGCGCTGCTACCCGCTATGCTGTCGTATATTTCCCTGTTTTATATTGTGCATTTAGAGGCATTGAAGCTGGGTTTACAGCCCATGGAAGCCGCTGCTACTTCACGTACGGTGGTGCAAAAGGTGGCTAGAGTGGGCATGGGGATATCCGGCACGCTTATTGTAGTTGCACTTATCTACTGGGTAGGAGTGGGTACACAATTGCTGTTCCCACAGTATGCCTTTGGAATACTAGCCAGTTTATTGCTTATTTTATATGTGAGCTTGGTGGCGGCGGCTTCACGTCATGAAGATTTACCTAAAACTATTAGCGTCACTGATCCTGTACGCCCACAGATTTGGCCCACAGTGCGTACTGGGCTTTTCTTTTTAATCCCACTGGGTGTGTTGGTGTGGAGCCTGACTATAGAACGTTTATCGCCGGGTTTATCAGCATTTTGGGCCGTGATTTGTATGCTGACCTTAATGCTCACGCGCAAACCCTTACAGGCGTTATTCCGTAAACAAAATATCGCTGCTGCCTTAGCGATAGGTATTAAAGATACCGTAGACGGCTTGCAGTCTGGCGCTCGTAATATGGTGGGTATTGCTTTAGCGTGTGGGACGGCGGGGTTGATTGTGGGGGCGGTGACCCTTACCGGTTTAGGCTTACGCATGACAGCCTTCGTAGAGATTGTCTCTATGGGTAATGTGCTTATTATGCTGGGCTTTACCGCTTTGGTGTGTTTGGTGTTAGGTTTAGGCATGCCTACCACGGCTAACTACATCTTAATGGCCACCTTGATGGCACCTGTGGTGGTAGAGTTAGGCGCGCAAAATGGCCTGATTATTCCGCTGATTGCCGTCCATATGTTTGTGTTTTATTACGGTCTGATGGCAGATATCACCCCTCCCGTAGGTTTGGCTACTTTTGCGGCAGCGGCTATTGCGCAAGAAGATCCCTTACGTATTGGTCTACAAGGGGTGAAGTATGCTTTGCGTACTGCCGTGTTGCCTTTCATGTTTATCTTTAATCCGCTGCTGTTATTAATCGGCATTGAAACTTGGTATGGTTTGGTGCTGGTAGTGGTGGGATCCATAGCGGGGTCTTTAGCTTTTGCCTCGGCCACGATGGCGTGGATGCGGGTGAAGTCGTCTAAGCTTGAGGTGGTGCTTTGCTTGCTGGTGACTTTTATGATGTTTCGCCCGGATTGGTTTATGAACCATTATCAGGAAGAGTACATTGATTTACCGGCAGCACAGATTTATCAGGCAGCTGCTGACTTACCCGAAGGCAAACGTTTTGTAGCGGTGATCAATGGTATGAATTTAGAGGGTGATGAATTCACTAAAACCGTAGCCACTATTTTGCCACCTTTACCTGAAGGCTCAGACTTAACAGGGGAGGCCGCCGGCCGTAAGCGTCTTTCTGATGCGGGTATAGGTATTATGGCTTTTGGTGATATGGTGCAGATCTCAAGCATTAGTTTTGGTAGCCAAGCCCGTAGAGCCGGTTGGGAGCAAGGCTGGGATGTGATTGCCGTCAAGCAGCTTAATCCAAATCGTCCGTCTGATTATTGGGTGTATTTCCCCGCCTTTTTCATCCTGTTATTTGTGTGGTTACGCCAAGGGCCGCGTTTACGTAATGAGCCGCAGCCCATTATGCAGGCAGGGCAAATAGCATAATAGATATGATTAAGGCAAAGAAAAAGGCAAAGGCCATAGCGCCTTTGCCGGCCCGTAATGGCATTGCTCCTAGCCGCGTTTGGTTAGCCGAAGGCAGCTGGAGCACCATCGGGCAGTTTTTAGTTGAACGCTTTCCTCATGTGACTGAGACTGATCTACGCTGGCGCTTAGAACGCGGTGATATTGTAAATACCCTTGGCCAGCCCATGGCTTTTGATATGCCGTATCAGCCGCAAAGTAAACAGTGGCTTTGGTATTATCGTCATGTACCCAATGAGGTGCCGGTGCCTTTTGAGATGCCTATTCTCTATGCCGATGATAGTCTTATCGTAGTCGATAAACCGCATTTTTTAGCTTCTACCCCCGGGGGCCAATACTTGCAGCATACCGCCTTAACGCGTGTGCGGCAGCACTTTAATGATGTGGCCATTAGCCCTTTGCACCGCCTAGATCGTGAAACCGCCGGTATATTATTGTTTTGCCGCAAACCAGAATTACGCGGCGCCTATCAAACCTTATTTCAAAATCAGCAAATACAGCGCGTGTACGAAGCCATCGCCCCCGCACAGCCTGATCCGTCTATACAATTCCCACTGCGCTACAGCAGCCGTCTAGAGCAACCTAAAGATCAGTTGTTTGTGGAGGAAGTCTCTGGGGAGCCCAATAGTTTTACAGATATTGAAGTTCTGGAAACTTATCGCGGGTCTGGCTCGCCGCTACAATATAGTCTTTATCGCTTAAGGCCTTTGACGGGGCGTAAACACCAGCTGCGCGTGCACCTCAATGCCCTAGGCACCCCTATTTTTAACGATAGCTATTACCCCCAACGTCCCGCCGAACCGCAGCCTGATGATTACAGTAAGCCGCTGCAGTTATTGGCAAGGAGCATAGCTTTTGTGGACCCGGTTTCGGGGCTAGAGAGGGAGTTTGTCTCAGAGCGGGCATGGCCCGATCTTCACTGGGGCGTTTAGCAGTTAATTTAGCCCATGCTCGCGATTGGGAGCAGGTCTCACAGTTTTCAAAGTGTCTATAAAACGTTGACAAGCTGGTGTGATGGGTCTGTCTGTATGTAGGGTATAGCCAATTTCCCCTAACGGAATGGGGTTTTTTAAAGGTAGCATATTCAATAACCCTAATTGAATAAAGCGATGTGCTACTGAGCTAGGCATTAGGGCAACAAAGTTAGAGTCAGTCAATATGGCTAAGTTTGTCATGATAGAAACAGATTCAATGACTCGTAACGGGGTTTTAATATCTAAATCGTTAAAGAATTGCTGTACGGCCTTACCGGCAGCAGTAGCAATAGGTGGAATCAGCCAACTTAAGCTTTGGCTCTTAAACCAGTTCTCATTTAATTGAGTGGCTAAAGGGTTTTCTCTTCCCACTACCGCGCATAAGGTTTCTTCAAATAGCGGCGTATGTAATAAGTTTTGTGGTGCAGAATCAGACGGCAAAATCCCTAATACTATATCTACTTCACCATTGGCCAATTCTGGATACAGTTTGGTATTAACACCCACTTTGATTTCAATAGTGACATTGGGCGCTAAATCCTTTAAGCGTAGAATCGCTCTAGGTAAAAAATCCGCTGAGGCCGTCAACATAGTGCCCACTACAATTCGGCCTGAAATCCCTGTATTCCACTGATTTAAATCATCGACTAAGTGGCGTATATCTGTGGTTAGTTTTTTTACATGCTGCTCAAGCATTAATCCAAACTCTGTGGGTTGCACACCTAGAGTGGTGCGTATGAAGAGTTGTTGTCCTAATATTTCTTCTAGATCTTGAATAGTTTTGGTAACTGCTGGTTGGCTCAAATGCAGAGTTTTAGAGGCTGAAGAAATCGACCCATGAGTTAAGACCGTCTCAAATATATAAAATTGAGACATGCGTAAACGCTTAGATAGACTAGAGATTGAGTATTGCATGAGGGTTATTGCTAATATTCGAATTAGTTATACGGAGGGCGTTTTATTTGATTATTCATATTAATACTAGCTGTATACACTAAGAGTAGCACTTTTTTCAATTCCAAACGGGGAGTTCGCTGTGTTCTCTTATGCCTTGCCTGTTAATCTTAAAAAATCACGTAACTATGTGAATGGGCGCTTTGTTGCCACCCCTCAAACTTTTGAAAACATTAGCCCACTGACTGGTGAGTGTATTGGAGAAGTGTGCGAGGCGGATAAAAATTTAGTCAATGAAACGGTAAACGCTGCTCGACAAGCTTTAAATGGCCCCTGGGGCAAAATGAATGTAAATGAGCGTGCTGATTTACTGCATAAAGTGGCCGATATTATTGAACGGCGTTTTGATGATTTTATTAGCGCTGAGGTGCTAGATACCGGCCGTCCTCTAGCGCAGGCGAGACGCTTAGACGTTTATAGGGGCATCCATAACTTACGTACCTTTGCAGACTTAGGACGCCAAGCGGCAGATAAATGTTATGAAACTCACCTGCCCGACGGCTCACAGTTATTAAACATAACTAAACGCAATCCCGTAGGCGTGGTGGTAAGTATTTCGCCGTGGAATCTGCCCTTACTTTCCTTAACTTGGAAAGCGGGTGCTGCCTTAATTTGTGGTAATACCCTAATTTGTAAACCTTCTGAAGAAACCCCTTCCTCTGCCACCTTAATTGCTGAGGCTTTTGATGAAGCAGGAGTCCCTCCAGGGGTTTTTAATGTGTTGCATGGTTTTGGTAAAGACTCCACGGGTGAATTTCTAACTCAACACCCAGACATAGATGCGGTCACCTTTACTGGTGAATCGGGCACAGGCAGTGCCATTATGAAAGCGGTTGCTGATGGTGTGAAACCCGTTTCTTTAGAGCTAGGCGGTAAAAACGCGGCCATTGTTTTTGAAGATGCAGACATAGAGGCAGCAGTTCAAGGTGTAGTGCGCTCTAGCTTTACCAATACGGGTCAGGTTTGTCTGTGCACAGAACGTGTGTATGTTCACCGTTCTATTTTCGATCGCTTTCTCAGTGCCCTCAAAGAAGAGACAGAAAAATTAAACATAGGCTGGCCGCATGAAGAAGCTGTTTTTATGGGGCCATTGATATCGAAAGGGCACCGTGAAAAAGTGTTGTCTTATCTGGATCTAGCAGTAGAAGAAGGTGCCACAGTAGTTACCGGGGGTGCTATTCCGGTCTTTAATGATAAGCGTGACGACGGCGCTTTTATTCAGCCTACCATTTGGACGGGGCTCAGTGATGAGGCGCGTTGTATGCAAGAGGAGGTTTTTGGGCCGGTGTGTCACATTGCTCCTTTTGATGATGAGCAAGAAGTCATTGAGCGGGCCAATAATACTAAATATGGTTTAGCCGCTGTGCTATGGACGCAGAATTTATCTAGAGCTCATCGTGTTAGTCCACAAATTAAAGCCGGAATTGTTTGGATTAACCACTGGTTTGCTCGTGATTTACGCACACCGTTTGGCGGCAGCAAATTGTCAGGCTTAGGAAGAGAGGGTGGAGACTTCTCCTTAGATTTCTATTCGGAAACGACAAATATCAGTATTCGTATTTAATTTACTTGAGGCAGCAGAATGAGCTATCAAACTATTAATGCAGTGGCAGAAGCCTTATTAAACGCCCAGTCTACCGGTCAAGCTATAGACCCAATAAAGCAAGACATAGAACGTCTGGCAAAACAGGAAAACAAAAAAGCGCTGGATGTGGCTTACGCCATACAACATGCAGTAACTGCTCAACGGTTGCAGCAAGGCTCGCGTTTAGTGGGCCGTAAAATAGGCCTAACGTCTAAAACCGTACAAACGCAGTTAGGGGTTAATGAGCCTGATTTTGGCAGTTTATTGGCGCATATGTCATACGGATGCTCTGAAGAAATAGACATTAGCTCCTGGATTCAACCTAAAGCAGAAGCAGAAATTGCGTTGGTTTTAGAGCGAGATTTGCCGCATGAGCAAAACACGTTCGCCGATATTATTTCCGCCACCGCTTATGCCTTACCAGCCATTGAAATTGTAGATAGCCGTATCCGTAATTGGGAAATTAGCCTCTTTGATACGGTGGCGGACAACGCCTCATCAGCAGCCTTTGTCTTAGGTTCCAGACCCGTGAAGTTGGAGAAGTTAGAGTTGGCTAGGTGCGGCATGATCATGACCTGTAATGGTGAAGAGGCTTCTGTAGGTGCCGGGGCTGCCTGTTTGGGCAATCCCTTAAATGCGGCAGTATGGCTAGCTAATATGATGGCGCGCTTAGATACCCCTTTACGAGCTGGAGATATTTTGTTGACAGGAGCCTTGGGGCAAATGGTGAACATATCATCTGGTGATGCCCTGTGGGTAGAGATTGAGGGCTTAGGGCAGGTTAAAACTAATTTTGTGTCTACAGCTAAGTAGTCCAACTAAAGAGAGATAACAATGACAGATAACACAGCTCTACCTATAGGGGTAGCAATTATCGGCTCAGGCAATATCGCTTCTGATCTCATGTTTAAAATTTTGCGAAAAAGTAAGCAGTTAAAGCTGATTGCAATGGTGGGTATTGATGAGAATTCGGAAGGATTAAAACGAGCTAAAAAAGCCGGCGTAATTACCACTCATGAAGGCATAGATGGCTTATTAAAGTTAGACGAGCTATCTGAAATTCGTATTGTTTTTGATGCAACCAGTGCTTATGCACATCATAAACATAATGAAATTTTAAAAGAAAAAGGCATAGTGATGGTGGATTTAACACCTGCCGCTATAGGGCCTTATGTGGTGCCAGTAGTCAATATGGAAGAGCATTTAGATAAGCAAAACATTAATTTAGTGACCTGTGGTGGTCAGGCCACTATACCTATAGTGCATGCTATCTCTGAATGTGCCCCCGTTTATTATGCGGAAATTATCGCTTCAATCTCTAGTAAATCAGCTGGACCAGGTACCAGAGCAAATATTGATGAGTTTACAGATACCACTGCCAGAGCCATTGAGGAAATTGGGGGTGCGCAGCGTGGTAAGGCCATCATTATATTAAATCCCGCTGAGCCACCTATGGTGATGCGAGATACCGTGTATTGCTGTGTGCCCGAAGATGCGGATGAGGCCAAAATTACAGCAGCTATAGAAAAACGTGTGGCCGAAGTGGCTAACTATGTGCCGGGCTTTGTACTTAAACAAGCCCCTCAGTTTGATACTTTCACTGTGCCTAAAACCGGTGATATACCCGCTATTACCACAGCCAAAGCGAAGAAGGTATCGGTATTTATAGAAGTAACGGGTGCTGGCTTTTACCTACCTGAGTACGCAGGTAATTTAGACATCATTACTAGTGCGGCAATGAGTATTGCTGATCGCATTGCATTAACTATGCAACAGACAGCTTAACTGCTAGGGGCTAATTATGAGTTTTAGTAAAGATAAAAAAGTGTATGTCTCTGATGTAACGTTGCGCGATGGTATGCATGCCATACGCCATCAATACAGTTTGGCGGATGCCCAGCGTATTGCCAAAGCATTGGATGAGGCCGGCGTAGATAGTATTGAGGTAGCGCACGGCGATGGGCTCCAAGGGTCTAGCTTCAATTATGGCTTTGGTGCGCATAAAGATTTGGAGTGGATAGAGGCGGTTAATGATGTGGTGAAGCAGGCTGCCATCGCTACGCTTATCTTACCGGGGATTGGCACCATTAAGGATTTACGCAATGCACACGCGGCAGGTGTGAGTGTGGTGCGTGTTGCTACGCATTCCACAGAAGCGGATATCTCCAAACAGCATCTTGCGTATGCCCGTGACTTAGGCATGAATGCAGTCGGTTTTTTAATGATGAGCCACATGAATAGCCCTGAGGCCTTAGCTCAGGAAGCGAAAAAAATGGAAAGTTATGGTGCTCAGTGTGTTTACGTGGTGGATTCTGGCGGTGCCATGAATATGTATGACGTAGCTGATCGTGTCAAAGCTTTCCGTGAGGTGTTAAATCCGGAAACTGAAATCGGTATACATGCGCATCACAACTTAAGTCTTGGCGTTGCGAATAGTCTGGCTGCACTTGAATATGGCTGTGATCGAGTTGATGCCAGCCTAACTGGTATGGGGGCAGGTGCGGGTAATGCCCCACTTGAGGTGTTCATAGCCGCCATTACACGCTTAGGTTTAAAGCATGATTGTGATACCAAAAAACTCATCGATGCCGCTGAGGATATTGTACGCCCAATGCAAGAAAGGCCAGTGCGCGTGGATAGAGAAACCTTAGCCTTAGGCTATGCCGGCGTTTACTCTAGTTTCTTAAGACATGCGGAGCAGGCTTCTGAGCGCTATGGCATTCCTGCTTTTGATATTTTGGTTGAAATTGGCAGACGCAGAATGGTGGGTGGGCAAGAAGACATGATTGTGGATGTGGCGCTAGACATGCTCAAAAAAGGAGAAACTCGATGACACTGAATATTAACGAAATAGCTACGCATTTAGATCAAGCGGCGTTATTACGACAGGCAACGGAACAATATGCGCCTGAAACCTTTGATTTACAGCAGGCTTATGAAATTCAACGGGCTTCTATTGCCTTACGCGTTGCGCGTGGCCACCCTATCTGTGGGGTAAAGCTGGGATTTACTAGCCGTGCCAAGATGAAGCAAATGGGAGTTAACGATTTAATTTGGGGTTGGCTCACTACGGATATGTTGTTTAGCGAAGGCGGTGAGATAAGTTTATCTAATTTTGTGCATCCACGCGTAGAGCCCGAGGTGTGCTTTTTAACAAAACGCGAAATTACGGGGCCACTTACGGCGTTAGAGGCGGTTAATTATATAGAAGCCGTTGCCCCCGCTTTAGAGATTATTGACTCACGATTCACTAATTTTAAATTCGATCTTAATAATGTAGTGGCTGACAACTGTTCTTCCTCAGGCGTCATAGTGGGTAGCTGGTCTCACCGTTTCGATGGGTTAAGCAATGCGTTTGTGAGTTTAAATAAAAATGGTGTGGCGATAGAGCAAGGTACCACGGCAGCCATTTTAGGTAATCCGCTACGCGCCATTACAGAGGTAGCGCGCCTGTTAGGTGAAAGTGGTCAGAGCTTGCCGGCTGGTAGCCTCATTATGGCGGGAGCAGCGACTGCTGCAGAAGCGTTAGAACCTAATACCCATATAGAAGTAGAGGTAAGTGGTTTAGGAAAAAGTGGCTTTTTTACAGTGAGTTAATTATGGCTAAGAAAAGTACTACAGCGGGAGTCATTGAAGGCAGAGCTAAACCGCGCGGTCGTTTTCCTCATTATCGCAGAGCAGGAGATTTTATTTTTGTCTCCGGAACCAGTTCACGACGTAGTGATAACAGTTTTGAAGGGGTGGAAGTAAATGAAATGGGGGTCACTAACCTCGACATCCGAGTACAAACACGTGCTGTATTAGAAAACATCAGAGGTATTTTGGAAGAAGCAGGGGCTGAGTTAACAGATGTTACAGAAATGAGCGTCTTCTTAGTCAATATGAATGATTTTGGTGGTTTTAATGAGGTTTGGGCCGAGTACTTTGACTATGACAGCGCCCCCACACGAACCACCGTTGCGGTGCATCAGTTGCCGCACCCTCATTTGCTGATAGAAATAAAAGCAATTGCTTATAAACCTGAGTAAAAGAGCCTGGACAAAAGTCTAAAGGAGACAATCATGAGTTTTAAGTACGGTTTACCACTTAACTTTGATAAATGGTTAGCAGATAACGATCATTTACTTAAACCCCCTGTAGGAAATCAACAAATCTGGCAAGACGCGCATTTTATGGTGACGGTTGTAGCGGGGCCTAATGAGCGTTCTGATTTCCATGATGATCCGGTAGAAGAATACTTCTATCAATTTAAAGGCGATGCCAGTCTTTTGATTTGGGATAGGGGCAAATTTGATCGGGTGGTCCTTAAAGAGGGCGACATGTTTTTAATGGACGCCCATGTGCATCATTCGCCACAGCGTCCCCAAGCCGATAGTCGTTGCCTAGTGGTTGAAACGAAACGGCCTAAAGACAAAAATGATGCTTTGCAGTGGTATTGCGCAAAATGTGGCACCTTGATTCGACGTTATGAAATGGCTTTAACCGACATCGTTAAAGATCTGCCCCCAGTTTATGACACTTTTTATAGTAGCAGCGAAGCCGAGCGTACTTGCTCTGGCTGCGGTGAGGTGCACCCTGGCAAAGATTATGTTGCTTGGCACCAAACCCTTAAAACCTATTTTCCAGATGTGTAACTATTATGCGTATTGATATTCATTCTCATTTTTTCCCAGCATTAAGTAAAGAAGTGGCACATCGTATAGATTCACAACGTGCTGCGTGGTTAGCGATTAACGACGATGGGCAAACCGGTAACATCATGATTGGTGATGAGAGTTTTAGACCGGTTTATAGAGCGCTCTGGGATGCAGACTATCGTGTTAAAGAGTTAGATGAGCAGGGCATAGATGTGCAAGTCACATGCTCTACCCCCGTGCTATTTGGTTATGACTGGGAAGCTTCGGTAGCGAATGACTGGGCGCAGCGCTTAAATGAGGAGGCAGTGGCTTTTTGTGCAAATCACCCAGAACGTTTGAAAGCTTTGTCGCAGGTGGCCTTGCAAGACGTGAAATTGGCGTGTGATGAGGCCTCACGCGCTAAGCGACTAGGGTGTGTGGGTGTGCAGATTGGCAATCACGTTGGGAATAAAGATTTAGATCATCCTGAAATGATTGATTTTTTAATTCACTGCGCTCATGAGGATATTCCGGTTTTTGTGCATCCTTGGGACATGATGGGTGGCCCAGATAGAATGCAAAAATGGATGTTGCCTTGGTTAGTTGCCATGCCGGCTGAAACGCAATTAAGCATGCTATCTTTAATACTATCTGGTGCATTAGAAAAAATACCGGAAAAAGCCAAGATTTGTTTTGCTCACGGCGGCGGTTCTTTTGCCTATTTATTAGGACGAGTAGATAATGCCTGGCGAGAAAGAGATATAGTGCGGCAAGATTGTCCGCGCCCACCCTCTGAGTATGCTAATCGATTATATACGGATGGTGCCGTCTTTAATGAGGATGCACTAAGCATGTTGGTAAAAGTAATGGGTGAGGATCGGGTGATGATGGGGTCTGACTATCCCTTTCCTTTAGGCGAGCAAAGCATAGGTGCTTTAATTGCCGACTCTACTTTTAGTTTGGCTCAAAAAGAAAAACTTTTATTTAAAAATGCTCAAAATTTCTTTAATCTTTGATTTAATCTTTGAGTATAAATGAGGAGACAGTCATGTTTAAATTAAGCAAAAAAGTTGTTTTGGCCCTAAGTCTTGCAAGCTGTGCTTTAGGTTTATCTACCTCAGTGGCCGCTAAAGATTTTCGTTTAGGTTTAATTACGCCTGAAAGTCATATTTGGACTCAAGCAGCTAAGGAGTTTTCAGGAAACTTTCAAGAGGTCACAAATAATGAGCATAAGGTATCAATTTTCCCTGCAGCGCAATTAGGCAATGAAGCACAGATGTTGCAACAGTTGCAAACTGGTGCTTTAGATATGGCCTTTTTAACCATTGCGGAGTTAAGCAACCGTGATCCTAATGTGGGGGCTTTATATGCGCCGTATTTAGTGGAATCCATAGATCAAGTGGGGGAAATTTTAGAATCAGCCCCCGCTCAGGAGGTTTTAGCTGCCTTACCCGCTAAAGCAGGTGTAGTGGGCGTGGCGTATGGCACAGGTGGCTTACGTCAAATTGTGAGCACTAAACGTATAGATAAAGTGGAAGACTTAAAGGGGCAAAAGTTACGAATTACCCCTCAAGAGCCTTTACAAGATTTCTATCGGGGTTTAGGCGCGGCACCAACTGCCCTCCCACTTTCAGCGGTGTACGATGCGCTTAATAATGGCCAGGTAGATGCAACGGATATGGACTTGGAGCTTATTTTAGGCCTGAAGTTTTATGATAAAGCGGAAACGGTTTTAGTCTCTGATCATATGATGTTCCCAGTTGTGGGTGTGGTGTCAGCCCGCGTATGGCAAACCTTAAGTGATGAAGATAAAGCGAAAATCCAAGAGCTCATGAAAGAGAGTCTAGCTAAAACATTGCCTTTATATGCAGAAAAAGAGAAGCAATGGAAGCAAGATTTAGCTGCTACGGGTACTCATATTAAAGAAGTGGGGCCAGAGTTTTTTGGTGAAAGCTTACAAGTCTGGGAAGACAAATGGAGTACTAAGGCTACGTCTTTAAAAGCGTTACGCGCAGTGTCTGAAAAAATTAAAAATCCATAAATAAGTAACGAGGAGAGAGTCAGATGCTGAGAGCTATTTCAAACACACTAGCTACTTTTGAGCGTTATGGAGCCATAGTTTGTGTTGCTGCCATTACGATCTTAATAGGACTGAATGTGGTGACCAGAGCTCTAAATCAAGCCTTGTTTTGGGTAGATGAATTGGCTATTTATGCAATGGTTTGGATGCTGTTTTTTGCTACGGCGTTTTTACTAAAAAAACGTCGCGCTGTAGCCGTTACCATCGTGGTTGATTTAGTTCCAGCTTCTGTAAGTAAAGTTATAAATAAAATAGTAGATGTTATTGTTTTATTGTTTAGTATTTTGTTAATTATTTTTTCTTGGTATTGGTATCAGCCATTTGAGGTTTTTTTAGCTGGGTTTGATTTAAATATATTTAGTGCTAATACATTTAACTTTATTTATACAGAGAGAGGAAATACCGTTCCAATTAATAAATTTTGGATTTGGTTAATTATTCCTTATTTTTCTTTTTCTGTTTTTATACATTCTCTAGCTAATCTTATCTATTGTGACTCAGCGCAGAAAATAACCTCATAAAAGGTGAGTTAAATGACCTTCATTCTATTTATAGTTTTGCTTTTGTTGAGTGTGCCTATTGGTGTTTCGCTAATACTAACTTCAATTTATTATATTTGGTCATCAGGGAATATAGTTTTATTTTCATCTTTTTCTCAACAGCTATTTGGCTCCATTGAAAATTATGGTCTGATGGCTATACCTTTGTTTATTTTAGCCGGCGAGCTTATGAATGCCGGTGGCTTAACGCAACGGCTAATCAATTTTTCACGTATATTTTTTGGTGGTTTGCGTGGAGGATTAGCTTATATAAACTTATTGGCCAATATGTTTATGGCCGCTATTTTAGGGTCTGCCGTAGCACAGATTGCGATTATGTCGCAGTCAATAGTGCCTGAAATGGAAAAAGAAGGGTATGACAAGGGCTTTGCTACGGCATTAACTGCGGTTTCAGGCTTAATGGGGGCGATTATTCCCCCCTCAATGATGTTTGTTATTTATGGTGTTTTAGCCCAAATCTCAATTGGAGACATGTTTACTGCAGGTATTATTCCTGGCGTGCTCATGGGCTTATCCATTTTATTGATTGTTTTTCTGATGGGTATCAAGCAGCAATATCCAAAAGGAGAATGGTTAAAACCCAGAGCGATGCTACAGGCTTCGGTTAGAGCCCTGCCTGCTTTGTCTATCCCATTTATTATTATTGGGGGCATTTTATCTGGTTTAACCACACCAACGGAGTCAGCGGCTGTTGCGTCTTTTGTTGCCTTATTAGTGGGTTTGTTTTTTTATAAAGACTTGAGCTGGTCTATGGTGCCAAAAATACTAGAGCGCACGGTATTTAGCACCGCCATGGTTTTATTCTTAGTAGCAGCAGCAGGTGTTTTTGGTTGGACAATTACCTTTGAGCAAATTCCTCAAATGGTAGCCGTTTGGATAGGTAAAAGCACCTCAAGTCCTTTTGTGTTTTTACTGCTTGTTTGTGTGTTATTGCTGTTAATTGGGATGGTGCTTGATGGTATTGCTGCTTTAATTTTAATAGTACCCATATTACTACCCATAGCAATCAATGATTTTGGTATTGATCCTTTCCATTTTGGTGTGCTCATTTGTTTGGTTTTGGTATTAGGTCTACTAACTCCACCAGTAGGCACGGGGCTATTCGTAGCGGTTTCTTTGACCGGCGTAAGTATTGGTCAATTACTAAAAATGTTATTTCCCTTCCTGATAATTACGGCTTTAGTGATTGTGGCCTTAAGTTACTTTCCAATTTTAAGTACCGCCTTAATTTAGTAATTTAGTAATTTAGTAATGCCGTAAATAATACGCAATCTCCGCCCTAGACGCTTTGTTTGCTAGTGCCAAAGCCGTCAAAGTACGGGCGGCGGTGGCGTGAAATTGGTGTGCGGCTAGGGTATGGAAATCATCGTCTTGCTGGGAGGGAGTAATAGCCCCGGTAGGGATACGGCTGGCGCGTAAGCAAAGTATGTTTCGGCTAGCGGCGTATTGAGCACCGGCGCGGGCGGCTGGGCTGAGACTGCCATTACCTAGGGCCGCAATCACAATGGCTTGAGCGCCCGATAATACACTAGCGGTGTAAAGCTTTGGGTTAGCGTCTACATGATCAAAAATAATATCTACCTGCGGCCAAGAATCCACGTTTTTAGGCAAGCTTAAGGCATTATTCATCCCAAAAGGACGGCGCGGCGCAGTGTTAATGTAGACGTGGCCATTACTCACTAAACCCATGGCGCCGGTAGTGGGTGCCGCAAAGGCATTGGGAGTGGAGGTGTGCATTTTTTGTACAAAACGCGCACTGTGAATTTCATCATTCAGCACCACCAGAGTACCTAAACCATGGGCATCGGCGCTGCGCGCAACCAGTACGGCATTATATAAATTTAGTGGGCCATCGGCGCTCAGCGCGGAAGCCGGCCGCATCGCTCCCGTAATTATCACTGGCTTCGTGCTTTTTATACACCAATGCAGCAGCAGCGCCGTTTCTTCCAAGGTATCGGTACCGTGGGTAATCACTACACCGTCTATATCTGGATTAGCTAATAACAACTGCACTTGGCTAATGAGCTGGTGCTGCAGCGCAAAAGACATATCGCGGCTATCAATGTTGCAGATTTCGTGACTGCTGATGCGAGCAATATCGGCTAGAGCGGGGATGGCCGCCAGCAGCGCCTCTATAGGCTGATCCACCGCATAATCCCCCAGAGCGGTTTGATCGGTATTTTGGGCCGCGATGGTGCCGCCAGTGGCAACGATGGCAATGTGCTTTTGGTGGTTCATAAGTAGTTGGTGGAAATCCACCTCGTAGAGGTCGGGCCTTGCCCGCGATTAATTCTTATCGAAGTTTCAACTGCCTTTCAATCAAATAAATAACCGCCAGTAGACTGAAATTAATGGCTAAATACAATAACCCCGCAATCACAAAGGTTTCCATGATGGCGTAGTTTTGGCTCATGATGCGGCGGGCGTAGCCGGTGAGCTCTAAGACGGCAATGGTGGAGGCTAGGCTCGTGCCTTTGATGGCAATCACAATTTCATTACTATAAGCGGGTAGCGCTTGGCGTATGGCCAGGGGTAAGCGCACGCGCGTAAAGCATTGCCAGGCAGACATACCAATGGCTTGGGCCGCTTCCACTTGACCCTTAGGCACAGACTGCAAACCACCACGGAACACTTCGCTTACATAGGCGCCACTATTAAGCATAATGGCGAGAATTGCCGTGCGAGTGCCATCACTAAATAGCCACCATAAGAAAGGCACATCTTTAACCCAGCCAATCATGCCTACGCCGTAATACAGTAAAAACAGCTGTACCAGCAGCGGGGTGCCTCGAAAAATGGTGCTATAAACAAAAGCGAAATACGCTAGTGGCCGGTTGCCGGATTGGCGCATGAGTGCAAGCAATAGGCCTAGCACTAAAGAGAGGGCAATACCCCATAAGCCTATATGCAAGGTTAGGCCAAAGCCTTTCCAAAGCGTGTGTAGAGTGGTGCTAAATTCAGACCAGTTAATCATCATATAGCCGCCCGCATGCCGCGGCCAGCATAGCGCTCAGCCACTACAAATAAGGCTTGACTGGCAATGCCTATACTAAAAAACAAAAAGCCGGCGATTAAATACATGGCTAAGGGCTCACGCATGGCGGCAGCACCCAGCTGAGCGGCACGCATAATTTCTACTAAACCGACTAAAGAAATCAAGGCCGTGTCTTTAAGGGCCGTTTGCCAAACGTTATTACAGCCGGGCAGTGCATACCACAACATTTGCGGCAGAATAATACGTTTGAGGCGCTGCCAAGCTGACATTCCTATGGCTTTAGCGGCTTCAATTTGGCCTTCGGGTATAGCGCCTAAAGCACCACGGAAAACTTCCACACTGTAAGAGCCGGCAATGAGGCCAATGGCAACTATGCCGACAAGCGCTGGAAACCACCTATTAATGAGCTCTTCGGCCTGAAACCAATCACCCAACTGCGCTACCGGATGAATGGCGCCAAAAAACAGCAAATAAATAATCAGTAGCTCAGGAATACTGCGAGTAATGGTGGTGTAAAGACTAACCAGTCCGCTTAGCCACCACGGGCCTGAGCGTTTGAGGCTAGCCCCTGCAACACCTATAACTACACCTAAAGCCATGCCAAACACGGCGATGAATAAGGTCATGGCCGTGCCGCGCAAAAACATCCCGCCCCAACCGTCGTTGAGGATGCGTATAAAGGTTTCCAACATGCTTAGGTGTAGTTAATACTCAGAATTACTCAGAATTATTTTTTATTTTCGCAGGCTTCGTAGTTAGCAATGTCTATGTCAAACCATTTCTCACTGGCAGACTTAACGGTGCCATCTTCGATCAGCTCACACAGGGCAGCATCTACCTTTTCTTTGAGGTCTGCCGCGTCTTTATGAATACCAATGGCAATGCCGTAGCCTAAGGTTTCAGGGTCTGAGGAACCTTTGATGACGGTTTCAGTGAGGGCGTAATCGCTGTTATCCATCTCATCAAGGAATCGAGATTGTGAGGTCAAGTCAGCAAAAGTACCATCTAAACGGCCCGAATCCAAATCAATTTGCATTTGGTCTAGGGTTTCGTAGTCTTTAATATTAACCTTAGGTGCCATTTTAGCTAAATAAGCGCCGTGCGTGGTCCCCCCTTGTACGCCAATAGATTTACCATCTAGGGCGTTAAAAATCGCCTCAGAAGAATCGGCTTTAATGATAGGGCTATCAGCTTTGAGGATAAAAATAGCATCTTCTACAGCATAAGGGATACTAAAATTAACACGTTTGGCACGCTCTGGAGTATAAGACATGCCTGAAATGATGAGGTCGAAGCGCTTAGCATCCAAAGAAGGAATAAGGCTATCGAAAGACTGCACCACAAAAGTGCAATCAGCATCAAGTTTGGCGCAGAGTGCGGCGCCCACATCAGCATCAAAACCGGTCACGGTACCTTTGGCATCAACCATACTCCATGGTGGATAGCCGCCTTCGGTGCCAATTTTATAAGAATTTTGGGCTAGGGCAGCTGTGCTTAGGCTCATGGCAGCGAAGGCGAAGCTGGCAGTAATGCCCATGATTGTTTTTTTGAAACGCATTGTTGTTCTCCTGAACATAAAAAACAAGCTAAATGTTAAACCAAAGGTTGTAAAAACTGCTGCAAACGTGTGGACTGTGGGTTATCAAACACATTTGCCGGAGTTCCTGACTCTTCGCTGATGCCATTATGCATAAAAATCGCATGATTAGACACTTCACGTGCAAAGCGCATTTCATGGGTGACTAAAATCATAGTACGACCCTCTTCGGCCAGTTGCCGAATAACGCGCAACACTTCGCCCACCATTTCGGGATCTAAGGCAGAGGTGGGCTCATCAAACAACATAACGGCGGGGTCCATGGCCAGTGCGCGGGCAATGGCCACGCGCTGCTGCTGACCGCCAGATAGCTCAGACGGGTAGGCATTGGCTTTATGCGCCAAACCTACCTTATCTAATAAGTGTAAGGCGTATTCGGTGGCTTGCGCCTTGGCAATTTTTTTCACCTGTATGGGGCCTTCAATCACATTTTGCACCACGGTGCGGTGTGACCACAGATTGAAGTTTTGAAATACCATTCCAAGGCGTGCCCGCACTTGCTCTAGGAGCTTGGGATCACTGCTTATCATGCTGCCATCCCGTTTGGCATGGCTGCGTAATATATCCGTCCCTATATGGACTTCGCCTTGATCGGGTACCACTAGGTGGTTCACACAACGCAATAAGGTGCTTTTACCCGAACCGGAGGCGCCAATAATAGAAAGCACATCGCCTTGCTGCGCATGAAAGGAAATGCCTTTAAGGACTTCATGATCACCAAAGGCTTTATGGATATTTAATACTTGTACTGCGTAAGCAGTATTTACAGAGGTGGAAACCGACATTAGGGATATAAACCACGTAATTCACGTGCTTCTAGTATACGTGTACAGGCAGTGACAAAAGCAGCTGTACGCAAAGTGATGTTGTGCTGTTTAGCCGTGGCGGCTGTGGCTTGGTAAGCCTTACGCATCATGCTTTCTAAACGCTGATTAATAACGTCTTCTTCCCAGAAAAAGCTGGAGAAGTTTTGAGCCCACTCAAAATAGCTCACCGTCACACCACCGGCATTAGCAATCACATCTGGAATAATGGTGATGCCTTTTGCAGTCAGAATATCATCGGCCTCAGGTGTAGTGGGGCCATTGGCGCCCTCTACAATAATTTTAGCGCGAATGCTATCAGCATTTTTAGCCGTAATTTGCTTTTCTAAGGCAGCAGGGATAAGAATCTCGCACTCTAAAGCCCAGAACTCTTCATTAGAAATAGACTCGCCTGCGGTACTGCTAATTAGGCCTTCTTCGCTATTGCAACTGCTTAATAGCGTATCCATATCCAAACCGTTGGGATTATACACGGTCCCGCTATGATCTTGGACAGCAATAATTTTAGCACCGGCCTCTTGGAAAAGTTTAGCGGCTACGCTACCTACGTTGCCACAACCTTGTACCACTACTCGAGCGCCATTGAGGTCAATGTTTGCATCGCGAGCCGCTTCAGCACCTGTCACAAATACACCACGGCCCGTGGCTTCTACACGACCTAAGCTACCACCCAGACCAATGGGCTTGCCGGTAACCACTCCGGTGATTAGACGGCCAGTTTGCATGGCATAGGTATCAGCCATCCATGCCATGGTTTGTGAGTTCGTATTGATATCAGGTGCCGGTATATCTTGATCCGGGCCAATGATCATACTGATTTCATGGATATAGCGGCGGGTAACGCGTTCTATTTCACGCTCAGAATAATGACGTGGGTTAATACGTATGCCACCTTTGGCACCACCAAAGGGCACATCTACAGCCGCACACTTCACAGACATCCACGCTGATAAGGCCATAGTTTCAGATAAGCTCACGTCTTGATGGTAGCGCACACCCCCTTTGCCGGGACCACGCGCTAAACTGTGCTGTACGCGATAACCTTCAAAGTGAGCAATGCGACCGTTATCTAGCTCTACAGGTATATCGACGGTAAGAATACGTTTAGGGCGCTTTAGGGTTTCAACCCATTTTTCTAGGGAACCCAAGTAAGGACTAACACGTTCTATTTGTTCTAAATAAATGCCCCAAGGGCCTAGGTCTTCGGGGTTTAAATAAGAAGGCAAAGCGTGTTGAGCTGGTTGATTCATTTAATCAATCCTCTCGTTGAAATAATGGGGTGAATAAGTAGAAATATCGACAATAATCGATAAAAAACAGCCACAAACTGTAATGTTTGCCGCTGTTATGACAGACTGTAGCATACCGCAAAAGCCCAAAAAAGAGGAAATACATGCATCAACGTTTGCAAACCCTTCAACAACGCATCGCTAAAGCGTGTGCTGAAAATGGTCGTAATCCAGACAGTGTGCGCTTATTACCCGTGAGTAAAACCTTCAGTCACGAGCAGGTTCAACAAGCCATTGATCTAGGCCTAAGACGTTTTGGTGAAAACCGCGCCCAAGACCTACGAGCGCGCGTGGAGCATTTCAACCCCCCAGCTGCTGAAACGCCCCCCGTAGAGTCCGGGCCATGCCCGAACTTACAACGCCCGGACTTGCAGTGGGTAATGATAGGCCATGTGCAAACCAACAAAGCCAAAGAAATCGCCCGCTACGCCGATGAACTGCAGTCTTTAGACCGCTGGTCCCTAGCCGAAGCCCTGCACCGCCGCCTTCAAATAGAGCAGCGGGTATTACCGGTGTATATACAAATTAAAACGGCGGCTGAAGATACAAAATTCGGGTTGGCTCCTGAGGATCTATTGGAGTTTCTAACCCAATTAGAGGAATTAGATAAATTGAAGGTGATTGGCCTGATGACCATGGCCACCCAAACCGAAGATCAAACCGAAATCCGCCGTTGCTTCGCCCACCTACGTCAGCTGCGCGATCAAGCGCAGGAAGCCGGTTTTACCAATATTCAACGCCTATCGATGGGTATGAGTGGTGATTTTGAGCTCGCCATTGCCGAAGGGGCGACGGATATTCGGGTGGGCTCAGCGTTGTTTGGGGAGCGTTACCAATGATATATGCGCAAAGGCAATTTGCAACTCTTCACTCGCCCCCTGAAACACCATGGGGCGGCCGCGGTTGGTGAAGCAGAGCAAGCGCTTGGAGTAGAAGAGTGGGATGAATTTGGCGTATTTTAGCTCATCCCAGCGCATTTCGCGCTTTAGTATCCAGTCTTGGCGAATGCCCTCTTCGGTGATGGTGGTGTGGGCAGTCCACATGAAAAAAGCCACCACCACCATGCCGGTATAAGCCAACATAACGCTCGCCATAATCGGCATGGCGATTTGATCACCGTAATTGGCAGCCAGAAAGCCTAAACGAGCACCAATAACCGCTAACAACACCCAGGCCATCACCGCTATAGGCTTAGGCCACGAACGCCCGCGTAAAGGCAGCGGGCCAATGGTGTCAAAGAGGTTTTCAGTGGTGATGGGTTCTGAGGACATAAATAAAAGGCTTATAAACAATTAGGTGCGTACATAGAGGCCACCGGTTTGGAGACTGACTAGCTCTAAAAGTTCCAATTGCGCCAACGCAGTACCTACTTGCGCCGCATTTAAACCCGTACAACGATTTTGAATTTGATCAGCACTGAGCACCTCCGTTCCCATGACTTCAACCACATGCTGTACTTCTGCAGATAAATCAGACGGTAAAAGCCTAAGACTAGGAGTAGATGTAGACTCAGAGTTTTGCAAAGGCAAAGGTAGGTTATGACCCATTTCTTCCAAAATATGCTCAGCCGACTCCACTAGTTTAGCGCCACTACGAATCAGCTGATGACAACCTTTATGCAAAGGTGAGTGAATGGAACCGGGGATGGCAAAGACCTCACGGCCAATTTCTGCCGCTAAACGCGCTGTACTTAATGAGCCACTTTTCAGCGCAGCCTCTACCACCAAGACTCCCCGCGATAAAGCTGCCACTAAGCGGTTGCGCCTTACAAAGTGATGGCGCATGGCGCTTTGCCCTAGCTGAAACTCAGACAATAACACGCCTTTTTCAGCAATTTGATGGGCGAGCTCACGATTACGTGCCGGATACACTCTATCCATGCCGGTAGCTAATACCGCTATGGTGCTATTAGGCTGCGCCGCCGCTAAAGCGCCCTGATGTGCAGCGCTATCTATGCCCAAGGCCAAGCCGCTCACAATACACCAACCCTCAGAGGCTAAAAACAGGGCGAAATCATGGGCATTGGCTAAACCCTGAGTGGTGGCACTACGCGCGCCCACAATGGCTAAGCCTTGATGCTGCAGCTGGGAAAGATTGCCTTTGGCATACAGCACCAATGGTGGATCATGCAGATTAAGCAGAGCGGTGGGGTAGGCACTGTCTGCCAAACATAAAATATGCTGATCTGGTACCTGCGACCAAGCTAAGGTTTGCTGAATCTGCTGCTCTAGCTCATCTGTAGGGGCCGCGTGCAGTTGAGCCGCAAGCTGTGTGGGTACATAACGGCTTAGCGTGCCCACCGACTGCTCATAAAGCTGATGGGGCAAGCCAAAGTGTGCCAAAAGCTTACGCGCGGTGGCAGGGCCTAGATTAGGCTCTAAAGATAGACGCAGCCAAGCATAAAGCTCAGAAGAGGAAGCGGAGGAAGTCATGGCGCCAATTGTAATCCTAATTGCGGTGCGCGCCTATTGCGTGAAATACGTAGGAAGCTTGTATAATTGAAGTATATTCATGCGGATTTTATGCAGATAACCAAACACTCAAACACGTAACACATAAACACATAAATACTTATAGATAGATAATTTATTATGGCCATATTACCAATACTCCAATACCCAGACCAGCGTCTGCACACGGTGGCAAAGCCCGTGGCGCAGGTAGATGATCGCATCCGCCAGTTAGTTAAAGACATGGCAGAAACCATGTACGCAGCTCCCGGCATAGGTTTAGCTGCTTCGCAAGTGGATGTGCATGAGCGCGTGGTCGTCATAGACATATCTGAAAATAACGATGATTTACTAGTGCTCATTAACCCCGAAATCACCTGGTACAGCGAAGAAACCGAAGTATTTGAAGAGGGTTGCTTATCGGTGTCTGAAGTGTATGACAAAGTCGAGCGTGCCGCTGAGATCAAAGTTAAAGCCTTAGATGAAAACGGCGACGAGTTTGAATTTCATGCAGATGGGTTATTAGCGGTGTGCGTGCAGCACGAGCTAGATCATTTAGAAGGTAAAGTGTTTGTAGAGCACTTATCAATATTAAAACAAAGCCGTATTTTGACGCGTATTCGTAAACAGCAGCGCGAAGCGAAAAAAGCGCAGCAAGAGGTCTTAGTATGAGCTTAAAAGTGGTGTTTGCTGGCACCCCTGAGTTTGCCAAGCTTGCTCTTGATGCCATTTTAGCGGCCGGTTTTGAGGTGCCTTTGGTGCTCACACAGCCAGATCGCCCTTCTGGGCGGGGCATGAAGTTGCGCCCTTCTGCGGTTAAACAGGCTGCGCTTGACGCTACTATACCCGTAGCCCAGCCATTGAGCTTGCGCTTAGATGGTAAGCACCCCGAAGAGGCTTTGGCGGCGCAGCAGCAGCTGCAAGCCGTGCAGCCCGATGTGATGGTGGTAGCGGCCTATGGTTTGATACTGCCCCAGTGGGTATTAGACTTGCCTAAATATGGCTGCTTAAATATTCATGCCAGTTTATTACCGCGCTGGCGCGGCGCAGCGCCCATTCAGCGCGCCATTGATGCCGGCGATGCTGAAACCGGTATTACCATTATGCAAATGGACGCCGGTTTAGATACTGGCGATATGGTGCATGTACGCACTGTAGGTATTACGCCAGAGCACACGGGGGGTAGTTTGCATGATGAATTAGCTGTAGTGGGGGCGGAAGCCATTGTAGAAACCTTACAGCGTTTAGCGCAAACGCAAGCGCCCTTAGACAGCACTCCTCAGCCCACCGAAGGCGTAACTTACGCTGAGAAACTGCATCGTTCCGAATCGCCCTTAGATGTGGAAAACGCATCGGCGGAAGTTCTAGCACGCCGCGTACGCGCGTTTAACCCCGTGCCCGGTTGCACCTTGATGCTACCTGGTTTAGAGCAACCGGTGAAAGTGTGGGGGGCTGAGGCTATAGTCAGATCGGGCGTGGCTCGACCTCTACAGGGGGAGTTGGCCGGGTCGGTGGTGGCTGTATCTTCTGAAGGGATTGACGTGGCCACCGCCGATGGCCTATTACGCCTCACGGAGTTGCAACGTGCCGGTAGTCGTCGCCAGCCGGTGGCTAGTTTTGTGCAAGGTTGGCAGTTGCCTTAGCAGCCCTATTAGCCCGCTGCTGTTGGCGCCACTCTAGGGTGGCAATGACTATGCCGCTGCCGCATACAATACTAATACCTAACCAGCTGAGCGCATCGGGGAATTGCCCCCACACTAACCACCCTAAGCCAGCTGCACTTATAATTTGTAAATACACAAAAGGCGCTAGCACCGAAGCCGGGGCCTGCTGATAGGCTTGGATTTGCAGCAAATGACCTAAGGCGCCAAACACCCCGGTAGCGCTTAAAATTAGCCAATGCTTAGTATCAAAGCTTCGTAATAAGGGCCACACCTCGGGCAAAATAAAAGGCATCAGTAAAGTAATAAATACTGTGCCCACCATGCCACTCCAAATTAAGGTGGTCATAGAGTTATCTACTGCAAGGCGGCGCGTCACAATGTATTGCGTAGCAAACAATACCGCTGTAATCAGACCAAATACCACCCCTAAAGGGTGTAAGCCCGCACTAGGCCGTATAATTAACAACACCCCCATAAAGCCCACAATGGCCGCTATCCAGCGCGATAGCTTGGGCGGCTCTTTGAGTAGCATAGGGGCTAGTGCCAGTACTAATAAAGGGGCTAAAAAATTAATGGCGGTGGCTTCGGCTTGGGGTAAATAACGTAGAGCAGAAAAAAACGATAACGTGGCAAAGAGCATAATAAAGCCCCGCAAGATTTGATCTACGGGGCGTTTGGCTTTTAGAATCTTTAAGCCTTTGAGGGGTATCATCACCCCTGCCACTAAAATAATATGAATCACATAACGTGCCCAACACATCACCAGTAAAGGCAACCCCGCCGCCATAATCCATTTACCACTTGCGTCTAGAGAAGAAAGAGACCAAGTGGAAAGCACCAGTAAAACAATACCGAGCAGGGGGCGAGGGGTCGCATAAGACATAGGGTTTTAGGCAGCTGTCATAGAGATAATAGATTCTATAGTATGGCCTACATTTAATAAATGTGCATCGTGGTGCGCGGGAGCTGCCAGCATAAAGCCTACCGGCGCACTATCTGCTGGATGACACGGGATGGACAGCGCGCAGCCATTTAAAAAGTTAATAATGGCGGGGTTACGCAAAATGCGGCCATTGGCAGTGAAATAGGCGTCTTCATCGGCCAGTTCGGCAATAGTGGGAGGAACCACGGGTGTAGTGGGCATAATTAAGCCATCGTAAGGCGCTAAAAGGGCTTCCATTTGGGCTATCCATTCTTTACGGGCCTGTTGGAGGCTAATGTATTCTTCGGCGCTTTGTTTGGCGCCCAGTAAAATGCGTGAAGCCACGCGCGGGTCATAGCGCTCTTGGTGGGCTTCTATATGCGCTTTGTGATAGTAAAAGGCTTCGGGACACACAAAACCACCCAAACGATTTAAATACGCGAGGTGGTCTAGCTGAGGGATTTCTGCGCGGTCAATTTGCGCACCTTGGGCCTCTAGTTTGGCTACCGCAGCTTCAAAATGCTGACGCACCGTCTCATCGGCATGGCCCATCACGTAATTGGTGGGTAATAAAAAGCGTAGCTCGGCGAAGGGCAGCGTTTGCAGCTCTGGCTCCGGCTCCCCACTGAGTATGGCATCTACGGTGGCACAACAGGCCACAGAGAGCCCCAAGGGGCCGCTGGAATCTAAAGAATGGGATAGCGGCATGACGCCATCGGTAGGAATACGATCAGCGGTGGGTTTAAAACCGGTAATGCCACAAAATGCCGCTGGAATACGTATGGAGCCACCGGTATCGGTGCCTATGGCTGCTACTGACATACCATCGGATACAGATACCCCCGCACCGGAAGAAGAGCCACCCGGAATACGGCCACTGCCTTCATGACGCTGCCACGGCGCTTTGGGTGTGCCGTAATGAGGATTAATGCCCAAACCGGAGAAGGCAAACTCTGTCATATTAGTGCGGCCAATAATAATGGCGCCTGCATTGATTAAGCGCTGCACTAGGGTTGCGTTTTCTGTGGCGGCAGGCGCTTCGTTTAGCAGCGCCGAAGCCCCCTTAGTAATATCGCCTTTGTAATCAAATAAATCTTTAATAGAAATAGGAATACCTTCCAAGGCGGAGCGTTTTAAACCGGCCTGGCGCAATAGGTCAGAAGCCTGAGCAGCCGCTAAGGCTTGCTCTTTATAGACGGATAAAAAAGCCGTGGCGCCTTCGCCAGCAGGATCTGCAATGCGGGCCAAGGCCTGCTCAGTTAAGCGTACGGCGTTAATTTCACCGGCATCTAAGGCTTGCTGTAGCGTAGCGATGGTAGAAAAAGAGGTAGACATATGTATTCCTATTTCTGGGTTTTTGGTGATTGTATTAATAGTAATTAATTGTTTTCAGCTAAAAACTCAATCTCGTACTGATGACGAATACTTCGTTTTAGTACGGGATCAAACAGCTCCATAATAAAGGTAGATGAGGGACGAATAGGGCCTATGGTAGCCACAGTGCCACAAGTCATCACAGCGTGCGCGGGCATGCCCTCTTGTCTGAAATGTTTTTTGATGAGATCTAAGGGGTTGAGTAAGGTGGCTACGGTGCCGTCTTGGTAGGGCACCTCTTTGCCATTTTCTACAATCCAAGAGCGCAATTCTAATTGATCCCAATGATCGGCCACATCGCTAAAGCGCCAGGCGGTGGTGGCGGTAGGCTTTACGCAAATTTGTTTGGATAGCGCCACGCTGTGTGCTTCTAAAGCGCGGTCTGTGTGATCGGAAGCAATGCTTAGGCAAAGCTCACCCTCATAATCAAAGACCACCACTTCCACCTCACCCGAGCTGTGCGGGCCTACTACTTGTACGTGAGAGTCTTGGATTAATTGGTTCGCAGCCACTAAATAAAACAAGGGCACAGCGCTAGGGCGCGGCACACCCAATTCAGCCAACTCTAAAATATGATGTTCAATGGCGGCCGAATCCCGCCCGGCCCACCCGGCTACTACGCATCGCTTAGCGGTAAGGTTAATGGCAGTGGAGCTAGGCGCGCTAGCTGAGTTTTCTGTATGTAATTCAAAGTGTAATTTCATGTTTTTAACCAAATAAACGAGGGAGCCAAAGGGCAATATCAGGGAAAACGGCTAACAAAAACACCATGCCTAGCAGCATCAACACAAAAGGGAAGCTGCCGAGCATCACGTCATTCATGCTGCCGGAGGTGCGTAAGCTTTGCACCACAAATAAATTCAAACCCACAGGTGGCGTAATCAAGGCCACTTCTATAAGCACAATAATGGTAATACCCAACCAAATGGGATCATAGCCCAGTGCAATCATTACCGGCGCCACAATAGGAATGGTGGTAATCATCATGGATAGGGTTTCCATAAAGCAACCCAACACCAAATAAAACACCACCAACACTAACAACATTACGGTAGGTGACACACCTAAGTTTGTAATAGCACCGGTAATGGCCGAGGTGAGCCCAATGCCAGACATAATGAAGTTTAAAAAAGCCGCGCCCAAAATAATCAGCATAATCATGGCGGTGGACTTCATGGTGCCCTCAAAACTTTCTTTAAGCATGCGTAGGCTCAGTCTGCCACTAAAAGCGGCCAGAATTAAAGCGCCCACCACACCTAAGGCGGCGGCTTCGGTGGGCGTGGCAATACCCGCATAAATAGAACCCACCACTAAGGCAAAAATACCTAGTGGGGGGATTAAATGCACCAAACTGGCGAGGCGAGCGGCCCAGGTAGCGCTAATTTTTTTCCCACCCCATTCGGGCTTGATAATACAAGCCAACGCAATGGCTGCAATAAATAAAGCCGCCATGCTTAAACCGGGAATAATGCCCGCTAAGTACAATTTAGGCACTGAGGTATTAGTCAGCACCCCGTAAATCACCAGATTAATAGAAGGTGGAATTAAAATACCTAAGGTGCCACCGGCTGCCAAACTACCTAAGAATAAGGGCTCGTTGTACTTTTGCTTTTCAATCTGCGGCAAGGCCACGGTGCCCACGGTAGCGGCAGTGGCCACACTAGAGCCTGAGGTAGCGGCAAATAAGGCACTGGCCCCAATATTGGCATGCATTAAGCCGCCGGGTAACCAAGACAGCCAAAGGCTCATGGCGTTATACATACGCTCGGCAAGGCCGGAACGTAAAAGAATCTCGCCCAGCATAATAAATAGGGGTACGGCCACCAGTAAAAACTCATTACTGGTGCCCCAAGAGACTTCACCAATGGCGCGACTTAAAGGCAAAAAGGAGTAAATGGGATCGAGAATGAGCCCTAATACACCCAAGGCGGCACCCACAGGGATACTGATGCCGATTAATACCAATAATAAAACTAAGGAGGTGGTAATCATGCTCTATCCTCTTGAACTAAGCGTTTACCGGCTTCGGCTTCTTCGCTGGCTTCTTCACGAGTAGTGCGTATACCGCAAATGGCCCTGACTTGATCGATATCGCCTGTAACTAGGGTTAAAGAGGCGCGTAATAGCATTAAGGCTAAAACCACGCAAAGCCAAATCAAACCCGTTACCCATAAAGCTTGTGGTATCCATAAGGGGGTGGCTAATATGGAGTTAGCGGTGGAGTTATAATGCCAGGAATCCACGGCCACATTGGCGGCGTAATAGGTGAGATACACAATAAAAACAGCTAAACCGATAAGAGCCACCCAATCCAGGAAGGCAGCGATGCGTACCGGTAAATGTTGATAAATGGCATCAATACGTATATTGGCTCTATCTAGGGTGGCAAAAGACAACGCCCAAGACACACTAATGGCAAAGGCATAGCCCGCGAGCTCATCAGAGCCGCCAAGGGGAGAGCTAAAGAAGCGGCGCGCAATAATATCTGCAGTGATATAAAGCGCACTAAGGAGGGTCAGACTGCCAGCAATCCAAATAGCAATACGCGATAGCGTGGTTGCGCCTTGCAGTAACCGCCCTAGTAAAGAAAAAGAAGTGGAGGTTGTCATGAATATGCACCTAAACCTGAAAGGAATAAGGGCGCTTGATTGGCTAAGCAATCAAACGCCCTCGTTTTGAACTACATAGTGGCAGTCAAAACAAATAGCGAATTATTTGCTTGCTTTTAAGTCAACAATAGGACCAATGTATTCGTTAAAGTTATCTACACAATCGGCGGAACAACGCTTAGCCCAGCTAGGGATCACGGTGTTATTCATCACGTCTTTGAGGAGTTTTTGGTCTTCAGCAGTGGGCTCAACCAAGGTCATATTGCCTTTAACGTCTAAAGTGCAGGCTTCAGCACCGGTGTTGCAGTCATAACCTTGCTGGGTTTCTACTGCGGCAGCTTCCCAAACCTTATCTACGAGTAGAGCCACGTTGGTTTCTAAGAAATCTTGCACTTTGGGGTCAAGCTTTTCCCAGAACGGTTTATTCGCCACGATGAGCTGCTGGTTCCAGTTAATGGGCAGGGCGTATAAATGATCACTGACCTCATACCATTTGGCTGAATAACCCGACATAGAGCCTGTAATGGCACAATCCACTACGCCGTTTTGCAGTGCTGGCACGACTTCACCAAAAGGAATGGTTACGCTGCTGCCACCAAAAGCTTGTACAAATTCGGCTTGAGTGCGGCTACTGGTACGGACTTTTTTGCCTTTAAGATCACTTAAACCCGAAAAGCTACCATTGCAAAACAACACCTGCGCGGGATAGGTAGACATGCCTAAGAGTTTGGCGTTGTTTTTGGCGTAATGTTCTTCATAGGCCGGTAAGAAGGCATCGGTAATTTGGCGTGCGGTATTTATATCAGGGGCGAGGCCAGCGAGGTCAATGGCTTCGTTAATGGGGTTGTCTGTAGCAAAGTAGGCTAAGGTGGCGCTACCAATAGGAATCACACCTTGGCTTACTAAACGCAATACCTCAGGACCTTTGAGACCCATCTCATTATAGCCTTTGATATCTACGGTGATTTGACCATCGGAAAGCTCAGGAATGGTTTCAGACCAGAAGGGCAGTTCGCCATTTTGGTAGGCGGTGAGGTTACTCAAACCACCCACTACGGTGAGTTTAGTTTTGGGTAGGTCTTTGACGACTTCTTGGGCTTGGACCCCAAAAGCGGCAAAACCTACTAACAGGGAAGTCGCTAACAGTCTTTTCATTGAAATCTCCTAAGTAAAACAGAATTGTCTACTTAAAAAGTAGGTCAGAGCGTATCAAATGGATTGCACCGTATTGGCTGCGTACTGTCCAATTGTATGTTTGGATATCTAGGTATAAGGATTTCTTATAGGTGGGGTTGAAAATCGAGCGCAATGTCTTGCGCCATTCGGGCTACCGTGCGTGCTATATGACTGTCTGGTGAGTCTAGCCAATGGGCATAAAACGCCAAATTAGGCAGCGTACTTTTTACCTCTAGTAATTTTAATTTTCCTTGTGTTAATGCGGGTTTGACTAAGGTTTTAGCCAGTAGACTAGGGCCCATGCCACGCTCTGCCATATGCAAAATAGTACTGAGCGATGCACTGCCGTAAATACGTGGTGCAGGCACCTTGGCATCATGTAAAAGTTGACTTACTATACGATACGGTAAACTACCTACGGGGTAGGTGATAATAGGGTAAACACTTAGTTCATTTACCTCCAAAAGACGGCCATGCAATTTGAGTTTAGGGCTGGCTACCCAAGCTAAAGGGTATTCGCCCAGCGCTAAACATTCACTTTGGGCACTTATGTCTTTGCCCACAAAAAAAGCAAGATTTAACTGATAATTAAGTAGCTTTTCACGTAAGACTTGGCTGGTATCTACGTGTATTTCTATAATTAACGCGGGGTATTGCATGTGTAGCTGCTCAATAAGTATATGCAGCCAGGTGTGTACTAGGGTTTCAGCTACCCCTAAATGAAAGGTGCCTCGGATCACATTCGGGCTTTGGGCTACGCGCAGCATTTCGGTGTGTAGCTCCAGCATACGCTGCGCATGAGACAGTAATTCTTGGCCTTTATCGGTTAGTTTAATACCGCGTACTCCCCGATCAAAAACACGGGCAGACACCTGTTGCTCAAAGCTGGCAATACGCTGTGAGATGGAGGGCTGTGTGGTGTTGAGCTTTTCAGCCGCCGCGCTAAAACTACCCAGTTCAGCCACCCAGATGAAGGCTTCGATTTGTTTAAAATCAATCATAAATGAAAGCTAAAGAAGAGGAATTGCTATAAGAGCTCATGATAACTGGGCCGTCTTCACTTTACGCATTATAATCTGCCAATGAGTACAAAAATACTAATAGTTCGCACCTCATCATTGGGTGATTTGGTGCATATGCTACCTGCTATCACCGATTTGGCCACGCATTTGCCTGGGGCACAAATTGATTGGGTGGTAGAAGAGTCTTTTGCCCAAATTCCCACTTGGCACCCGGCTATTCATGACGTCATACCGGTGGCGCACAGGCGTTGGCGTAAAAGCTGGTGGTCTGCGCAGTCTAAAGCCGAGCGAGCAGCCTTTAAGACTAGATTACAGCAAACGCCGTATGATGTGGTCTTAGATATGCAGGCGCTGTTAAAAACCGTGTGGATTACGCGTATGGCGCGCGGTGTGAAGCATGGTTTAGATTGGAAATCCGCCCGGGAGCCGCTGGCTTCGCTATTTTTTAATATCAAGCACCGAGTGGAGTTTTGGCAGCCAGCCATTACACGTCAGCGCTTATTAGCTTCATTAGCTTTTGATTACGAATACAGCGGTAAGCCCAATTACGGTTTACAAGGTATTACGCGTAGCGTAGAGGTAGAACCCGTGGCCATGATTATGCCCTCGGCCAGCCGTGACGATAAGCTTTGGCCGGTAGCTAACTGGCATCAGGTGTTTGACGCTTTGCAGGCAAAGGGTCTGGGTTTACGTTTATTAGCGGGCAGTGCCGCTGAAACCGCGCGTGCCGAAGAACTGATCGCTGGCCGTGACAATGCCTTGGTGCTGCCGCGTATGGGTTTAACTGAAGTAGCGCATGAGTTGGCCAAAGCAAGCATTATGATTGGCTTAGATAGTGGTCTTACTCATTTGTCTGCCGCCTTAGAGCGACCCACCATAGGGATTTACAAAGCCTCTACGCCGGTACGCACTCCTTTAGTCAGCACAGCCTATGTGGCTAGCTTAGGTGAAAGAGGGCATGAGCCCACGGCAGAGGTGGTGCTTAGTGCAGTGCAGCAAGCCTTTCAGCAAACTTAACAGTACAATGAGTAATTATACCTAGTAAAAACTTAGATAGGGGTTCGGTTGAATCGTTTTATATATACCCTACTGTTAAGACTATTATCACCCGCGCTATTAGCGTGGATGGCTTTGCGTGCCAGACGCGCGGGGGGTGATTGGCAGGTATTCAGCCCTCTGCGTTTTGGTTTTTACGCTAAAACACCCCGGCCTAAAGGCGGGGTTTATATTTTGGTGCATGCAGTAAGTTTAGGTGAGATGCGGGCGGCTCAGCCCTTAGTTGCCGCCTTACTCAATGAGGGGCATAAGGTATTACTTACCCACCTCACCAATACCGGCTATGCCGAAGGCAGCCGCATTTTCAATACTGCCATTGCCGAAGGGCGGCTAATTCAACAATGGCTGCCTTATGATTTCCCCGGAGCTGCAAAGCGCTTTTATGCACATTATCAGCCACGTCTGATTATTGTTATAGAGCGTGAAACTTGGCCTAATTTATTGTATCAAGCACACAAAGCAGGCATTCCATTGCTTTTAGTAAGTGCTCGTTTTTCTGCTAAAGCCTTACGTCAATCCTTGCGCATCGGGACCTTGATGCAAAGTGCCCTGGGCCGATTTACCGCCATTTATGCGCAAAGCTTTCAAGATGCGCAGCTGCTAGAGCGTGCGGGTGGGCGAGGGGTGCGGGTGTCGGGTAATTTTAAATTTGATGTGCAGTTGTCTGAAAAGCAAATTGCCCGCGGTAAAGAGCTGGCTTCGCGCTTAGGGCGCAAGATCGTGGTTATTGCCAGCACGCGTGAGGGGGAGGATCAGTTATTTATAGATGCGATGCGTAGATATATTCGGCGTGAGCAGCAGCAAGACTTAGACCCTTCACAGCGCACCTTGTTTTATTTAATTCCGCGTCATCCCCAGCGTTTTGAGTCCGCCGCTGTATTGCTAGAAGCCGAGGGCTGGAACTTCATCAGACGTTCTCAGTTACTGCAAACCGGAGATTGCACCAGTATGAGCTTGTCTTGCTGCGAAAAAGCCGATGTGCTACTGGGCGATACCATGGGTGAATTGCCTTGGTACTATGCGCAGGCCGATGTGGCCATCATAGGTGGTAGCTTTGCTCCCTTAGGCGGCCAGAACTTCATCGAAGCTTGTGCCCTAGGCGTGCCCGTCATCGTAGGCCCCCATACCCGTAATTTTGAGCAAGCCGTAAATGATGCCCTTGCCGAAGGCGCCGCCTTACGCGCCAGCAGCCCCGACGCCGCCCTCAAACACGCCATGCAGCTACTAGAAGACCCCACCCAACGCCAACGCATGGCCGACGCCAGCCTCCACTGGGTCCAAAAACACAGCGGCTCCGTGCAGCGAGTGATGACGGGGATTAATGAGGTGCTGGGACAGCACGGCTGTGGCTAATCCCCTCCGGCTGCTGCGGTGCGTCCAATAATGGCCGATCTGACACCCAGCGGCGATGGTTATATCGGTCAAACACAAAAAAACCCGCCTTAGCGGGTTTTTTATATCGGGCGTGGCCCGACATCTACAGTAGATACCGGGGCTATGCCCGGTATTACAATTAGATTTTTTGTACGGATTTGGCTTGTGGGCCTTTTTGACCTTGAGCCGATTCGTAAGAAACACGCTGGTTTTCGTCTAAAGACTTGTAACCGGTACCGAGGATATCGGAGTGGTGTACGAAAAGGTCTTTACCGCCATTTTCTGGGGAAATAAAACCGAAACCTTTTTCGTTGTTAAACCATTTAACTGTGCCGTATTCTGTTTGCATGATATGCATTTCCTAAATAATGATGAGCCTGAGCTCTAAAGAACAGATTCTCAAGGTACAAAATTTGGCAATGCGATTTACTATCTAGCAAACTTTATTGAACTAACTTCGACGAACTTGATAACCTACTTTCAGACTGTAGACCACATTCACATCGCAGTCAAGGTAAATAACGCTTTAGTGCATTATTGTTGTAAAAATTCAAATAATAACGCTGCGCTGCCAGATAATTCATTTTTATTACGCACGGCAATCAGTAGCTTGCGCTGTGCCCAGCTGTCTTTGAGGGCAATGAATTGCGTATTAGGCAAATTAAAGGTCAAGCTGCTTTGATACGGCAGCACACCCACATACGAACCGGTGCCTGCATTAATGAGTAAGCACATGGTTTCATAATTATCGACCTCAGCGCGTATGGGGATGCTGCGGTTCGCTTCCATGGCCACTTTGGTGAGCTGATAATTAATTTGCGTGCCACTGCGCAACACAATTTGCTCGTAGTTTAAGCAATCTTTAAAAAATAAGGCCTGCGTATCGGCCAAGGCTAAGGGGTGATCCTTGGGTACAAGTAAACCTAGGGAGTCATGACGAAATAAAGCGTGTTGAATATCGGCGTCGTGCGGTAAATCGGTGTAGATGCCAATGTCTGCCTGTGATTTTGCAATAGCATACACAATATCGGTGCTGTTTTTTTCTTCTATTTTTAAATGAATAGCCGGGTGTAAGGCGATGAAATCGGCCAGTAATTTAGGCAGGTCTTGGGCAATAGCAGAGATATTAGTCAATAAATGAATATGCCCTTGCTGACCTTGGGAGTAGCCTTGAATATGGGTTTTGATGTCGGCCACGCTATTTAATACGCTGCGTGCTCTGTACAGCAGCTCTAAGCCGGCTTGAGTGGGGTGCACGCCCTTATTGGTGCGGCGTAATAAGGGCGTGTTAAGTTGCTCTTCTAAGTCTGCAATGCGGCGGCTGATGGCGGCCGCGGCGATGTGTTCGCGCTGGGCAGCCAAGCTAATCGTGCCTTCTTCTACCACCCGCACAAATAACCGCAGACTGATCAGATCCATTGATAATCTATGGATTATGGATTATGGATTATGGATTATGGATTATGGATTATATGGAGGTTTTTCCAGATAATAAAAAACCCGCGTTAGGCACCTTGGTCTCTAAACCTAAAGTTTTGAGCATTTGGTACACCGTGGCCACCGAAGCCGATAATACAGGCTTACCGATTTGGTCTTCAGCGCGCTGAATAGCAGGCAAAGAAGGCATTTGCACACATGCAGATAGCACCACAGCATCTACGCCTTCGTGATCTAGGCGCTTGACGTGCTCAAGTAAGTTTTCAGGATTGAGTAGACCCACTTCTAAGTTATCAGATACTTCTAAGCTGATGGAATCTTTGACTTCAATGCCTTCGTGCTCAATGTAATCCACCACAAGCTTTGTGAGGGGCTTCATGTAGGGGGTGATGATAGACACTTTTTTAATGCCAAACTCTTTCATGCTGTTAACTAAGGCACCAGCGGAGCTAAGTACGGGAATGTCTACACCGGTTTCTTTCACTGCGGCTTCCAAACGTTCTTGGGATTTGCGGTGATAACCATTGCCTTGAGCCATCACTGCTACTAAGCAAGCATAGGCCATTACGCTACAGCGGGCATCGGCTAGCTCAACCACACAGCGGTCACTGGCGTTATCCATGGCTTTGAGCTCTTCAGGTGTCACATTCATCATGCGCATGCGGGAAGAGTGGAAGGTGAAGCGCTCTTCAGGGAAAAGCTCCGCGCGGGCATTAAGCATGGCGGGGATTTCGGTTTCCATGGTGGTGTTAGAGCTAGGTACGATTTGACCAATACGATATGTTTTCATTTTCATGTCTCCTGTAAATTAACAGTGTCATCATAAAATAGATTTTGCTTTGTGCAAAACAATGATTGATGATGCTGTCATCGTTTTTTGCGATGACGGTGTCTAGGGTTTATCGTTAATAAAACCGGTGAGCAGGGTGCGCCCTATGATTTTAAGATCTAAGAGCACAGACCAATTATTGATATACCAAAGATCGTGCTCCACGCGTTTTTGCATTTTCTCTACGGTATCGGTTTGGCCGCGTAGACCATTGACTTGCGCCCAGCCGGTAATGCCGGGTTTGACCTTATGGCGTTGCATATACGATTCTACTAAATCTTTGTAATGCTCATTGTGCGCCAAGGCGTGAGGGCGCGGGCCCACGATAGACATGCGGCCTTGCAGCACATTATAGAATTGCGGCAACTCATCTAAGCTGGTCTTGCGTAAAAAAGCGCCCAAGGGCGTAACACGCGGATCATTCATGGCCGCTTGTGTGACTTGACCATCCGCTTCATTGTGCACTTCCATGGATCGAAATTTATAGACTTTGAAGGTTTTGCCATTAAAGCCTAAGCGCTGCTGCTTAAAGAGAGCGGGACCCGGAGAGGTGAGTTTAATGGCAATATAAATCACTGCACAAACAGGCAAAATGAGCAAACTAATTAGACTGCCTAAAATCAGATCCTCAGCTCGTTTGATGATGCGGCTGCTGCCCCCCATTGGGCTGCAGCTAATATCAATGGAATACATACCCGCCACTTGGCTGATTTGGTGATTGAGTAAAGACAAATCCGACATATCCGGCAAGAAACGGATTTCCACTAAATGATGGCGCAACACATGCAGTATTTCTTTAATGCGATCGCCATCAGTGAGAGGGAGGCAAATCCAAATCTCGTGGGGAGTCAGTTGGTTAAGGGTGTTAGTTAGTTCCACCAAAAAATGGGCATCATCGGTGGCGGGGATGGTTTGAGATATAGAGAAGCCATGCGCCGGTAGTTGCTCTGCTATGCGAAAGACGCGGTGCTGCTTAGCGGCATCACTAATAACCAGCACATTTTTTTGGTTTTTCCCTTGGCTGCGTAGGTGACTGAGCAGCAGATAAACCAGTAGCCTAAAACTAACAATGGCTATAAAGCCTAAGCTGACGGTATAAAATATCCAGTAGCGGGAAAAGTAATGCGCCATTTTGGCGCCAATCACAACCAGCGCTAAGATAAACAAAGCCACTACCCAGGCCCAAAAAATACGCCGTAAAGGATGGCTTAGCGCCTGCCCACGCCATGAGTCATAACACCGAGTGCCCACCTGCGATAACACCACCGTGAGGCTAAAAATAAGAGCGGCAAATAAATACCATTCATTCATCTGCCACTGATCAAAACGCAGCCAATATGCCAGCGTTGCCGCGCCAAAGAGTAATAACAAATCAATGACCCCCGTGAAAAAAGCCACGGGATAGCGCTCAGCGAAGATGGAAGGGGGCAGATTATTATTCATCAAGATACTTTTCCCAGCCCTCAGGTTCCGGCGCATAAGGATTATAGCGATTCAGCATTTTTTCGTAATCGGCTAAGACTTGCTCCCAGGTGAATTGTTCAGCGTGACGTAAGCGGGCTGCTTTACGCATGGCATGGGCTAAATCCGGCTTGGCTAATAAGGTGGTGAACTGCGCCGCACAGCTGTCAGCATCGGTGAAGTATTCAGCGGCTTCATTACCTGCTACCCAACGATTAAAGCGGTTCGCATGCGCCAGTATAGGGTTACCCGCGCCTAAGGCTTCTACCAATGAAGGGTTTGTGCCGCCCACCTTATGACCGTGCACATATAAATAACTGTGATAACGCAGGGCCGTGAGGGTAGGCTTATCGTAAATAGCGCCCACAAATTGCACCTCGTTACTGGCAGCGGCCAGCACGTGTTGGTGATAGGGGTTGTCTTCCTTAAAACTTCCTAAAACCACTAGGGTATGGCCACGCGGCTCGCGGCTAAAGCCTTCTACAATTTCTAAGATGGAGTTTTCCGGCTCGGGGCGGGCAATCACGGTGGAATACTTGCCCGGCTCTAAGCCCAGCTCACGTATGGGTTCGGTGGCTGCATCGCTAATTACCGGTGCACCGTAAGGAATCATAGTGATGCGTTTTTCATCGGTGCGATTGGCTAGATGAGCTTTAATATCCGGGTGATCGGCCACTAAATGGGTGCCAGACCAGGCAGCAATGCGCTCGTTTAGAATTAGCCACAACTTGGCAAAAGTGCCCCATTTATCGCGTTCATATTCTAAGCCATCCATATTAAACACATTAGCTTTACCGCGCATTTTTTGCAGTAAATTAAAAATGGCAGTGTTATAACCCAAAGTGAGCGTGAGACTGGCTTGGTTACGGGCATGCAGGGCGGCTTTTAGATCAAAAACCATGGTGCCCAGCGCCCCTTTTTGCTTAACCGGAATGTGTACGCGCCGCACACGCCCCCACATGGTTTCGTACAAAGTGGTGCGCTCCCAGTCTTCTTGGCAGTACACGGTAACGCGCCAGCCTTTTTGGACTAGGTATTGAGAAAGCGCTTCGGCAAAGCTTTCAAAGCCGCCGTGCTGCGCGGGCACGCCTCGGGTGCCTAAAATTAATAATCGTTTGTGCATAGCGCAATAATAGGATGCTTAAAAAAATAGCCGTTTCAGCCCTAATCGTAACTTATGCCAAATTAAACGGCTGAGAGACGGTGAGTGCCCTAAAGCGTGTGCCATGATTTGGCTGCGCTGAGCAATTAGCCGCAGTTGCTTGAGCTTATGCCCAGCGCGCTGGGCGGTAAATGCCTGCGCTCCCACTACATTATCATCATGCTGTCGGTAGAGCACAGTTTGCTCTGCTAGGGGGATAACTTGACCATAATACGCCACTGCCGTGGCTATCCAATGATCATGAAAAATACCCGCCGTAGTAGGCAGAGGTAAAATCACCTTTAGTGCCGCCTGATTAAATAAGGTGGTGCAACCTGTAACCATGTTTTGCACCAGCAAATCTTGCCAGCGCTTGGCCCACTTTGGGTCTAGTTTTTGCAGCTGCCACATAGAAGCATGCAAGGGCTCTAACTGCGTAGTAACTATGGTTAAATCAGTGCAAATCAATAAGGGTGAGCGAGCGGAAGCCGTAGACTGTGCAGCCTCCGCTGCTAGCATGGCCTCCATTTGCACGCGCAACTTATACGGCAGCCACACATCGTCTTGGTCTGCCAGCGCAATATAACTGGCTTTCGCCTGTACCGTCTGCAGTAATGCCGAGATATTAGTGGATACACCACTCTCACCTTGGGTACGTTGCAGCAGCTGCAGTTGCCGCTGGGTAGGCAGGGGTAGAGCCTGCATTTGTTGCACCACAGCAACGGTGTCATCACTAGAACCATCATCACGCACGTGTATACGCAGCAGTCCGGCGTAATCCTGATCAATGATGGACTGGATTTGCTCGCCTATGTACGCCGCCCCATTATAGGCGGGCAGCAGTACATCTATAGCAGGATAAACAGGTGTCATGAGTAGTGGCTACAGAAAAGCTTAAATGCGCTCAAGGCGATAATCGCCACTGAGTACATCTTGCCACCAACTTTCATTATCTAAATACCATTGCACGGTTTTACGTAGGCCGGTTTCAAAGGATTCTTCCGGCACCCAGCCTAGCTCACGCTCAATCTTTGCGGCATCTATGGCGTAACGCACATCGTGGCCCGGGCGGTCTGTAACAAAAGTGATCAGATCGGCGTAGGGCTTTTGTTTACCGTCTACTTGCCAAGGGCGCAGCTCGTCTAAAAGCGCACAAATCTGCTGCACCACATCAATATTTGCCAATTCATTATGGCCGCCAATATTATAGGTTTCACCCGGCACGCCTTTTTGCGCCACTAAAACTAAAGCGCGGGCATGGTCTTCCACATAGAGCCAATCACGAATTTGCTGACCATCACCGTAAATAGGTAAGGGCTTAGCTGCCAGCGCGCTCAGAATCATATGCGGAATGAGCTTTTCAGGGAAATGATAAGGGCCGTAATTATTTGAGCAATTTGTGACTAAAACCGGTAAACCGTAGGTGCGCTGCCAGGCACGCACTAGGTGGTCTGAACTGGCTTTGGAAGCCGAATAGGGTGAGCTAGGGTCGTAAGAGGTGCTTTCGGTGAATAAGTCATCCGTGCCGTCCAAATCACCATACACCTCATCAGTAGAAATGTGATGAAAGCGGAAATCCGCTTGTTGCGTAGCATTTAAGCCACTCCAATAGGCGCGCGCAGCTTCTAATAGCTGGTAAGTGCCTACAATATTGGTTTCAATAAAGGCGGCAGGACCAGTAATAGAGCGATCCACATGAGATTCTGCCGCTAAATGCATAACTACCGTAGGCTGGAATTCAGCAAATATCTTCTTTAAAGCGGCTGCATCACAAATATCATGGTGATAGAATCGATAACGCTCAGACTGAGCGCTATTAGCTAAAGAGGCTAAATTGCCTGCGTAGCTCAGTATGTCTAAATTGGCGACTTCGTATGAGGTGTGGTTGATTAAATGACGAATAACCGCTGAGCCGATGAAGCCGGCACCGCCAGTAACTAAAATGCGCATAACTAATCCTATCGTTTTTAAGAAACAAACGGGCCCATAATATCAAAGCTCGCATGCTATAATTAATAACTTTTTGCTACAGAAAACTTTACAGTTGTCTTTTAGGTCTGCTATGAAGCCTACCCGTCGTACCGAACTGGCCACAGCTGTTTTCCAGTTTAGAAAAACCTTTTACAGCCTAGCTGCCTTTAGTTGTGTGATCAATATATTAGGCTTAACGCCGTCATTATATATGCTTCAAGTATATGATCGCGTTTTAACTAGCCGTAATGAAACCACGCTTTTGATGCTCACCTTACTGGTAGCAGGCTTGTACTTATTGTCTGCCGCCTTAGAGTTTGCGCGCTCTACCGTGCTCATTCGCGTGGGTAATCGTTTAGACGTCATGCTAAATAAGCGCGTCTTTGATGCCGCCTTTGAGCGCAACCTCAGAAAAGCCGGTGGCAACCCTTCTCAAGCCCTCAATGATCTCACCAATGTGCGTCAGTTTTTAACGGGCAACGCGCTCTTTGCCTTTTTTGACACACCCTGGACCCCCATCTACATGGCGGTGGGCTTTATGGTACACCCCATATTAGGTTTTATTATGTTGGGTGGGTCCATTGTCTTAATTATTTTGGCTTACATAAATAACGTCAGCACTCAAAAACCCTTGGCTGAAGCCAACCGTGCCGCCATTGGTGCCGCGCAGTTTGCCGATAATCACTTGCGTAATGCCGAAGTCATTGAGTCCATGGGCATGCTGCCCGGATTACGTCAGCGCTGGATGAAGCAACACATGCAGGTCTTATCTCTGCAGACTCTAGCCTCAGACCGCGCCGCGCGTCTGAGCACGCTGACGCGTTTTGTGCGTATGTTTTTGCAGTCGCTGATATTAGGTGCGGGGGCGCTGCTGGTGATTGCCAATGAAATTACCGCCGGTATGATGATTGTGTGTTCTATCTTAATGGGTAGAGCGCTGGCACCGGTAGAGCAGGTGATTGGTGGCTGGAAAACTATGCTGTCTGCCCGTGAGTCGTACGATCGTTTGGAAGAAATCCTTAAAAATGCCCCGGCTCGTGGCGAAACCTTAAGTCTACCCAGACCTAAGGGAGATCTACTGGTGGAAAACGTCATCGCCGGTGCGCCCGGTCAGCAAGTGGCCATATTGCGCGGCGTGAGTTTTGCCGCTAATGCCGGTGATGTGGTGGGGGTGATTGGGCCCTCGGCATCGGGTAAATCCACCCTAGCTCGATTGCTAGTTGGCGTGTGGCCCACTAGGGCGGGCAGTGTGCGCTTAGATGGTGCTGATATTTATCTGTGGAATAAAGACGAATTAGGCCCCTATTTAGGCTATTTACCTCAAGACATTGAGCTGTTTGATGGCACCATCGCGGAGAACATTGCCCGTTTTGGTGAACCGGATTCAGAGAAAATCATCCAAGCCGCGCAGCGTGCGGGCGTGCATGAAATGATTTTACGCTTTCAAAATGGTTACGACACGCCTTTAGGTGCTGGCGGTATTGCACTTTCTGGTGGGCAAAAGCAACGTATAGGCTTGGCCCGCGCCATGTATGGCGATCCCGCTATGGTGGTCTTAGATGAGCCCAATTCTAATCTGGATGATGTGGGTGAGGCGGCCTTGGTACAAGCCATCGCCGATCTCAAACAGCGTGGCACCACCGTTATTTTAATTACGCATCGCATGAATATTTTGCAAGCCGTAGATAAATTACTGGTTATGCGTGAGGGTACGGTCACCATGTTTGGTCCGCGTCAAGATGTGTTGAAAGCATTGCAGCAGCAGCGCAGCCAAGCACAAAACCCACCCCAAGTTCACTAATACTAGGCGTCTTTTATACTATGCTCAAAAGGCTAAAAAACAAACTTTCTTCTACTGATATAGATCAAGCCGATGCCGGCGTAGACACCAATGCCAGCTCACCGTTGCGTTGGGGTATTTTGGTGCTGTTATTCGGTTTTGGTGGCTTTGCCTTATGGGCTGCCTTTGCTCCCTTAGATGCCGGGGTCACCGCTGAAGCCTCGGTGCAAGTGTTTGGTAACCGTAAAGCCGTACAGCATTTAGAAGGTGGCAGCGTTGATGAAATCTTAGTTCAAGAAGGCGATTACGTAGAAGCCGGGCAGGTGTTAATTCGCCTTAACCGCACGCGTGCCTTGTCTGAGCAAGCCGTGGCCAGTGCGCAGTATATAGTGTCTAAAACCATAGAAGCCCGGCTAGAGGCTGAGCGTGATGGCAGCGATGAGATTCATTATTCCCCTGAGTTGCTGGCCTCGTACGGGAATGATCCCCGCTTTATAGAAGCCAGAAAAGTGCAAGAGCAGTTGTTTTTAACGCGTCGCAGTGCCCTCAAGGGGGAAGTAGAGATACTTGAGGAAAACTTACGTGGGGCCCAGCAGCAATTACGTGGTTTAGAAGAAGTACAAAAAAGCCGCCGCTCTCAAATTGATTTTGCCCGCCAAGAGCTAAATGGCGTGCGTGAGTTGGCTAAAGAAGGTTACTTACCGCGTAACCGTATGCTTAATTTAGAGCGTGATGCTGCACAATTAGAAGCGGCTTTATCGAATGATGTGGTCGAAGCAGGCCGCACGCGTAACCAAATCGCTGAGCTAAAGTTGCGTATTTTGCAGCGCCAGCAAGAATTTCAAAAAGAGGTGCAAACTCAGCTCTCTGATATTCAAAAAGAAACCTCTTCCTTGGCTGAGCGCCTAGCGGCCTTAGATTACACCGTCAGAGAAACGGAAATTCGCGCTCCTATTGCAGGCTTTGTGCAGGACGTGACAGTGCATACAGAAGGGGGAGTTATAGGCCAAGGGGAGCAGCTTATGGAAATTGTGCCCAAAGACCAGCGCTTTATTATCCAAGCCCAAGTGCCGGTACAAAGTATTGATAAAGTAGAATCCGGCTTAGAGGTGGAGATTACCTTTCCTGCCTTTAACCATGCCCGCACCCCAAATATCCCGGGCAAGGTGCTTACCGTTTCTGCTGACCGCCTAACCGATGAAAAATCCGGTATGCCGTATTATTTAGCGCAAATTGAGGTCACTCCCGAAGGCATGGAGTTACTGCGCTTTAATAATGTACGCCCCGGTATGCCCGCGGCTGTACTTATTCGCACGGGTGAGCGTACGATGATGAGTTATATACTCAAGCCTTTCTTAGAGCGTTTAGACAAGTCATTTACTGAAGATTAATTATGTGGCGCACTTTTATTGCTTCTTTCGCACTGAGTTTACTGAGCGCTAACGCTTGGGCCAACCCCGTTAGCCTGAGCACCGCGTGGGAGGCCGCGCGCCTGCATGATCCCAGTTACAAAGCGGCTATTTCTGAGCGCGAAGCCGGTCAAACGGAGCGCGCCTTGGGTTTAGCGCCTTTATTGCCTCAAATTAGCGGCTCAGTGGGGCGCACTCGTATGCGCGGTGATCTAGACACGCCCGATGCCCGAGGCAATATGGTGCGCCAAGACCTGCATTACACTTCTAAAACTAACGATATCAGCCTGCAGCAAAGTGTGTTTGATTGGGATCGCGTCACCGGCTACCGCCAAGGCCACGCCAAAGCTGATCAAGCCTTAGCCACCTTTGATGTGCATGCCAATGACACCTCCGAGCGACTGATTAATCGCTATTTTCAAGTGTTGTTAGGTTATGAGCAGGTGGTGATTAGCAAAAATAATTTAGACGCCACTGCGCAGCACGTAGACATTGCAAAGCATTATTTTGAGAGGGGCGAAGGCACCATTACCGAAGTGCACGAAGCGCAAGCACGCCACGATATTGCCAATGCGCGCTGGTTAAGAGACAAAGATAACTTAGTAGTAGCGCGCCGTGAGCTGCAGGAGATGATAGGCAGCGATCCGCAAAGTATTTACGGCTTACGCCCTGAAATTGCTCAAGCTGAGCTACAGCCTCAAACCTTAGACGGCTGGATGCTGCTGGCCTTAGAGCGCAATGCACAAATACAGGCTTCCACGCAAGATGTACGCGTGAATGCCTTAGAAATTCAACGCGCCTTTAGTGGCCACCTACCTACCATCGCTCTTACGGGCAGCTTGCGTAAAACCGAAGGCGAATCCATTTCCACCCGCGCTCAAGAGTCTTCCACGCGCTCCATAGGGGTGTCAGTACAAGTGCCTATTTTTGCGGGCGGCGCCACCCAAGCGGGCGTACGCCAAGCCCAACACAACCGTGATCGTAGCCAGCACGAACTCGAGGCCATGCGCGAAGAAATCGCCGTAGAAGTCACCCGCCAGTACCAAGGCGTTATCAGTGGCGTAGAACAAATCATCGCCCTGCAAAAAGCCGTAGAATCTAACCAACTCGCCGTCAAAGCCGCCGAAAGCGGCTACCAAGGCGGCGTACGCAGCATCATCGATATACTCGACGTACAAGAGCGCCTCTACCAAGCCCAACTAGACCTAGTACAAGCCCGCCTCGAATACGTCATGTCCCGCCTCATGCTCGCCGCCGTCGCCAACGGCCTCAACGGCCCCCTCATCGAACAAACCACCCACCTCTTCTTCAACGACCAGCCACTAACGGTACAGTAGGGGTTGGAGGAGTCGGACTCGGTAGTAAAAAGCGAGCCATGCTCGCGATCCCCGGACGGCCCACGGCCGTCCACCCAGCCCCCGCCACCCATGGCACCACCCGTAAAAAGCGGCCCACGGCCGCGATCCCCCCGTGGCCCACGGCCACGCGGCCTCACACCCCCGCACAGCCGCTACCCACGGCCACGCGGCCTCACACCCCCGCACAGCCGCTACCCACGCCGCCCACGCGGCCTCACACCCCCGCACAGCCGCTACCCACGCCGGCCACCAGCACCCCCTCGCGCCCACCCCCACACCACACCCTAGCCGAGCCTCCTAGCCCGGCACCCCTAGCCCGACCTCGCCTAGGCGGTAGGCGATGGCTGGTGGCACGGCGTGGGTGGCCGGGCGTGGGCATGGTGGTGGGGCCTAGGCGGCTGACCGTGGGGTGTTTTGGTGGCGGGGCCTAGGCGGCCGGCCGTGGGCCGGCCGGAGATCGCGGCCGTGGGCCGCTTTTTACGGGGGTGGGCTGAGGTAGGGGTAGTGGTGGGGGTGGGTGGTGAGGCCGGCTTTTACGGGGTTGTTGCGTATGTAGCGGGTGACTAGGGGGATGTCTCTTTCGTGTTGTAGCAGTCTATCGTGAAAGCCTTTGACCCACACGGTGCCGTTATAGCCGGTCTGGCGTACGTGGCGGGAAGCTGCTGACTTCATGCTACCCACTAAGTTGCTCAAGTTGCCTTGCGGGCCCAAACGTATGAGCCAATGCACGTGATCCGGCATCAACACCCAACACAGCAACTGATGCTCTTTTAGTAAAGCCGGTAAGGTAAAAGCACGAATAGCCGCCCGCGCATAGCTATCATTCGTAAAAATCGTACGCCTATGTTGCGTAATAGTAGTCACCATATACACCTGCCCACCATAAGACTGCCGCCCCACCCGCAACTGCTGCCTACCCTTCATCCATACTCGCTGTCTCATCGCTATCCTCCATACACTAAAAGTCTGACACCTATGTAATATACGAAAAACCCCCACCCAAAAACTCCCACCAGGACAAAACCCCCCATCCGTAAAAAGCGAGCCACGCTCGCGATCTCCGGTCGGCCCAGGGCCGGCCGCTCAGGCCCCGCCACCAGCCATCGCCTACCGCCTAGGGGAGGTCGGGCTCGCGGGGTGCCGGGCTAGGAGGTACGGCTAGGGTGTGGTGGGGGTGAGCGCGAGGGGGTATGGGCTGGTGGCGGTGTGGGTGTGGCTGTGCGGGGGTGGAGGCCGCGTGGGCGTGTGGGAGGGGGCTGTGCGGGGGTGTGAGGCCGCGTGGCCGTGGGCCACGGGGAGATCGCGGCCGTGGGCCGCTTTGTACGGGTGGGGGTGAGCGCGAGGGGCTGGTGGCGGCGTGGGTGTGGCTGTGCAGGGGGAGGAGGCCGCGTGGGCGTGTGGGAGGGGGCTGTGCGGGGGTGTGGGCCGCGTGGCCGTGGGCCACGGGGAGATCGCGGCCGCGGGCCGCTTTTTACGGGTGGGGGGGTGAGCCGAGGGGGTGTGGGCTGGTGGCCGGCGTGGGTGTGGCTGTGCGGGGGTGGAGGCCGCGTGGGCGTGTGGGCCGCGTGGCCGGCGTGGGAGGGGGCTGTGCGGGGGTGTGGGCCGCGTGGCCGTGGGCCACGGGGAGATCGCGGCCGTGGGCCGCTTTTTACGGGTGGTGGCTATACTCCCTGTAGAGGTCAGGCCTTGCCTGACCTGACTCCTGCGTCTGACCTGACTCCCGCGTCTGGTCTAGCTCCTGCCGTTTCTGCGCCACTCTTCTAGGGTCATCGCTTCTGCGTCTTTGGTGGAGAGTATGGGTTCGGTGGTGAGGGGCCAGGTGATGGCGAGGGTGGGGTCGTTCCAGAGGATGGCGGCTTCGTGTTGGGGGGCGTAGTAGTCGGTGGTTTTGTAGAGGAACTCGGCGCTGTCGGAGAGGACGACGAAGCCGTGGGCAAAGCCTTCGGGTACCCACAGTTGGTGTTTGTTTTCAGCCGATAAGTGGGCGCCTACCCATTGGCCGAAGGTGGGGGAGCCGTGGCGTACGTCTACGGCTACGTCAAAGACTTCGCCGGCGGTGACGCGAACTAACTTGCCTTGGGGCTGTTGGGTTTGAAAGTGCAAGCCACGTAAGACGTTTTTGGCGGATTTGGAGTGGTTGTCTTGTACAAAGCTCACTTCGCGCCCAATGGCGGCTTCAAACTGTTGGTGATTGAAGCTTTCAAAGAAAAAGCCGCGTTCATCGCCAAAGACTTTGGGTTCAATCAGTACCACTTCGGGTATGGCTAAAGGTGTGGATTTCATAGTAGTCCCAATAAGTATTGCCCATAGCCATTTTTAGCTAAGGGGGTGGCGAGTTTTTCTAGGTGTTCGGCAGAAATCCAGCCTTGGCGGTAGGCGATTTCTTCCGGACAGGAGACTTTAAGGCCTTGGCGGCTCTCGATGGTGGCGATGAATTGGCTGGCATCTAAGAGGGAATCATGCGTGCCGGTGTCTAGCCACGCGTAACCACGGCCCATGGCTTCTACGTGCAGCTGATTTTGAGCCAAATACAGTTTATTTAAATCGGTGATTTCTAATTCACCGCGTGCTGAGGGCTTGAGCTCACGTACTAGGTCTACGGCTTGATTATCGTAGAAATACAAACCGGTGACGGCGTAGTTAGATTTAGGTTGGGCTGGCTTTTCTTCTAAAGACAGCACTTTGCCTTCGCTATCAAACTCGGCCACGCCATAGCGCTCGGGGTCATTCACGTGGTAAGAGAAAACCGTAGCACCGGCGGGGCGTTGTTGGGCATTGATCAGTAGTTTATGGAAATCATGGCCATAAAAAATGTTGTCTCCCAGCACTAAGGCGGAGGGATTATTACCGACGAAATCTGCCCCTATGGTGTAGGCCTGGGCCAAACCATCCGGGCTAGGCTGCACCGCATAAGACAAATTCAGCCCCCATTGGCTGCCATCGCCTAAGAGCTGCTCAAAGCGCGGGGTGTCTTGGGGGGTGGAGATAATGAGAATATCGCGTATGCCCGCTAGCATGAGCGTGGAAAGCGGGTAGTAGATCATGGGCTTATCGTAAACAGGCAACAGCTGTTTACTAATGGCCAGCGTGGCCGGGTGTAATCGAGTGCCGGAGCCGCCGGCTAAAATAATACCTTTATGCATAGTAAAGATGGCGGGCGGAGCCCGCTCCTGCGTATTGAAGAGTTATAAGGATTATAAGGGGGAAGACAGCAGTTGCTGCACCGCACGGCGTACATGGTATTGCCAATGTGGCAGCTGTAAATCCAGTTGCTGCTCTAATTTGCTGGTGTCTAAGTGCGAATAGGTGGGGCGCTGGGCCGGCGTGGGGTAATCCGCCGATGGAATAGACAATACCGCATCGGGCTGCACCGTGGGCTGCAGGCCTTGGGCTAGCATTTGCTGCACAATGTAGCGGGCAAAGCCATGCCACGTGGTTTGGCCAGTGGCGGTGAGATGATAAAGCCCCGACTCCAGTTCGCCGCGCTGGTGCGCCCAAATGGCTAAGGCGGTGACATCGGCAATAAGCTCCGCCGAGGTGGGGGCACCAAACTGATCATCCACCACCGTTAACTGATCCAAGCGCATGGCTAAGCGCATCATGGTGCGCAGGAAGTTATTGCCATGGCCGGCATACACCCAGCTGGTGCGAAAAATTAAGTGCTTGGCACCGGTGTGGCGCAGCGCGATTTCACCGTCTAATTTGGATTGCCCGTACACATTGATGGGCTTGGTGTCGTCATTTTCGGTGTAAGGCGTGGTTTTTTCACCATCAAATACATAATCGGTAGAGTAATGCACCACTAAGGCGTTGTGCTCATACGCATAATGACCAATGGTTTCTACGGCCTTGGCATTAATGGTGTGTACGCGCTCGTAGTGCTCGGGGCTTTCGGCCTGATCCACTTTGGTGTAGGCGGCTGCATTCACAATAATACTGGGCTGGGCGCGTTCTAAGGTGCTGCGTAGGGCGCCTAGCTGGCTTAAATCGGCTTCTTCATGACCTAAGGCGGTGATGGGGCCTAAGGGAGCTAAACTACGTGCTAGCTCAGAGCCAACTTGGCCATTTTTACCTAATATTAAAATATTACCCATGGTTATGTTTATATCCTTGTGGTTTTCTGCACCTAGAACGGTAAGGGTGCAAGATTAGCTATTGCGCTAATTCTACCACTTTCGTGCCTGCTGACTAGCAGCGCCGCGGGCCTAAATGGTATGATGGCTGCTTTGCTGTTGCCCCCCCTACTTTTTGACCTCTATGAACCCTTTTAGCCCCAGATTGTTGACTGCTTTAACGCTAACAGTAGCCGCGGGAGCAGCGCAAGCCCAGCAGCCGCTAGACCTGTATAGCGTATGGCAACAGGGTTTTAGCTTTGATGCCAATTACAAAGCTGCCGTGAGTCGTTTTAATTCTAGCCAAGAGCAAGAGAAAATCAGCCGGGGTGGGCTGCTGCCGCGCATTAATGCCGGTTATAGCCGCAGCCGTATTCATGGCTGGCGCAAGCAGCCCGGGTTTATGGGGCAAATGCAGCGTTCAGACTTACGCTATGACTCCACTAATATCTACGCGCAATTAGATCAGCCTTTGTTGAATTACCCGCGCTATGCGGAGTACCGGCGCGGGCAAGCGGTGTCGCGCTTTGGAGTGGCGCAGTTTGGGCTTGATAAGCAGCAGATTAGTCTACGCATCGCGCAGGCCTATTTTGCTAGCGTTTTAGCTGTAGACGATATGCAAACCCAAGCGCAGCGTGTGGCGTTTTTAGAGCGCCGGGTTGAGAGTTTTGAGCAGCTCCTTAAATACGCCGATGCCACCCAATTAGAGCTCACAGAAACCCAAGCGCGCTTAGATACGGCCCGGGCCGAGCTCTTAAAAGCCAAAGATGAGGTACGCACCCGTGCGCGCCAGCTGCAATCCCACATAGGCGTGGCACCCGAGGCCATCTATAGTCTGAATGAGGCCTGGTCTTACCAGCCGCTGACGCAAAGCGTAGACGAGTTCTTAGAGCTGGCTTTGAGGCAAAACAAAGACATACAAGCTGCCAAGCAGCAGGTGGCAGTGTATGAGGCCCGCCTTGATGCGGCCCGCAGCCAGTATTTCCCTACGCTAGATTTAGGCTTGAGCGTAGGTAGGGCCGATAGCGAGGATTTAGCCACCCTTAGCCAGCGCAGCAATACCTTTGCCGTCGGCATAAACATCAACATTCCCCTTTTCACCGGCGGCTACACCACGGCAGCCACTAGCCAAGCCCGCTACCAAATGCAAGCCGCCCAACACCGTTACGATGCCACCGTGGCCGCCGTACAGGCCGAAGTACAAAAGCAGTTTAACGAGTACACCAGCGGCCAGCAGCGCGTAGCCGCCCTAAAAACCGCCATGGAATCCAGCCAGCTCAGCCTAGACTCCGCCGAAAAAAGCTTCAGCGTAGGCGCCGCCAGCAACCTAGACGTACTTGACGCCCAAGACCAGTTCGCCCAAACCCGCTACGACTACTACGCCGCCCGCCTCGACCTCCTCCTCGCCCAACTCCGCCTCCACAGCGCCCTCGGCGACGACCTCCACCAAACCGTCCAAACCCAGTCCCACCAACACCTCCAAGGCCCAGTAGTCAGCCTCCTCCCCCCCTCCCCGTAAAAAGCAGCCCACGCCCCGTAAAAAGCGGCCCACGGCCGCGATCTCCCCGTGGCCCACGGCCACGGCCCACACCCACGACCACGACCCACACCCACACCCACGACCCACACCCACACCCACGACCCACACCCACGACCACGGCCCACACCCACGACCACGGCCCACACCCACGACCACACCCACGACCACGGCCTACACCCACGGCCTACACCCACGGCCACGGCCTACACCCACGACCACGGCCTACACCCACGACCCACACCCACGGCCACGGCCTGCACCCACGGCCACGACCCTAGCCCACGCCCACGGCACCTAGGCTCCTGCTCATGCCTAGGCGGGCGGCCGTGGGCCGGCCCGGGATCGCGAGCGTGGCTCGCTTTTTACGGGTGTGGGGGTGGGTGGTGAGGTGCCTGGGTGTAGGCGGGCGGGTGTGGGGGTGTAGGGGGTGGTGGTGCTGGGGTGTAGGCGGGCGGCCGTGGGCCGGCCCGGGGATCGCGGCCGTGGGCCGCTTTTTACGGGGTGGGGGTGGCTTTGACGACGATTTGGAAGGGTTGGGCGGGGGGGTGGGTTTCTAGGAGGTGGCGGAGTTGGGGGGGGAGTTGGTCCCAGTAGTGGGCGAACTCGGGGTGCCAGGCGCCGGCGTCTACGTTTTCGATGGTGTCTACGGTGAGGCCTACGCGCTCTAGCATGGCGATGAGGGTTTTGGAGGTGAAGAAGTGGATGTGGGTGCGGTCGAGTAGGCCGGTGTCGGCGTAGTCGAAGGCGTTGCACCAGAGGGCGGCGATGACGCCGCCGTTGGCTATGTTGGGTACCGAGATCACTACGTGGCCTTGGGGGTGTAGTAGGGGCAGTACGTTGCGTAAGACGGTTTCGGGGTCGCGTAGGTGCTCTAAGACGTCCGCCATCATAATCACGTTAAAGCGGCTGCCTTTTTGGTGTAGGCCGGCTAAGCAGTTGGGGTCGTCTAGGTTGCCTACGATCATTTCGGTGGTGTAGGGGCGGGCGCGTTCGGCGGCGGCGGCGTCAAACTCCACGCCGGTGACGTCACAGTTATAGTGCTGTTGGAGTACGTGGGTCATGGCGCCGGCAGCGCAGCCGAGTTCTAGCACTTTTTGATTGGCGCCGACTAGGCGGCAGACGCGGGCGGCGGTGCTTTCATCGTTGGGGTCGAAGGTGTAGTGGTATCTCATATATATCGCGGGCGTGGCCCGGCTCTTACGGGTGGGGCGAGGGGCTCGCGGGGGTCATGGTGATGGTTTTCATGGGGATGCCGACGAGGCCGGTAGCCGTAGCGCTGCTGTGGGATTTGAAGAGCAGGGCGTCGTGTATCCAGTGGTGTTGTTCGTGGTCCTCTTGGCTGCCGTTGGCGATGGCGACGGCGATGGAGTAGTCGCCTTGGGGTAGGGTGGGCATGGCGAATTCAAATTCCACCCGCAGTAGTTGGCCGCCGTCTACGGCGACGGGTTGCTCTAGGTAGCTGAGGTAGGTGTTGTCACCGAACAGGGTTTGGCCGAGGCGGTCTTTGACGTAAAAGCCCACAATGGGGCGGTCTAGGGCTTGGGCGGTTTGGATTTGTATGACCAAACGCACCAGTTCGCCGCCCACCACCCAGTGCAAGCCATTACCCGCGCTGTCTGTGAGGTGCACATCAGCAATGCGCGCCGCGCCTTTACCAAAGCCGGCTTGGTTGGGGTCAAAGGCAAAGACTTCTAAGTCATTACGTAAGTTGCTGTGGTTGATGAAATCTTCGCGTTGATCGCGCCAGTTTTCTACGGGGTTAATGGTGGCTACGGCTTCTTGTTGGGTGTTTTGGCTGCCAAATAAATCCGCTAAATAGGCTTCACTCACTTCTTTGGCCGAACCATAGGCCTGCATTTCCCCTTTATTAAGCCAAACGGCGCGCTCACACAGGTTTGTGACCGCCGCGCTGTCGTGGCTCACAAAGAGAATGGTGCCTGTTTCTTTGAAGTTACGTAAGTAGCGCATGCATTTCTGCGTGAACAGCGCATCGCCTACCGCGAGGGCTTCGTCAATGATGAGTATGTCAGCGTCTACGTGGGCGATGACGGCAAAGGCGAGGCGTACGTACATGCCGGAGGAGTAGGTTTTTACTGGCTGGTCAATGAAGTCACCAATTTCGGCAAAGGCCAAGATGTCGTCCAAGCGTTCGTCCATTTCAGCGCGCGTGAGCCCCATAATGGCACCGTTCAGGTAGACGTTTTCTCGCCCGGTAAATTCCGGGTTAAAACCGGCACCTAGTTCTAAGAGGGCTGCCACCTTCCCGTGCACCGTAATTTCACCGCTGCTGGGCGTTAAGGTGCCACAGATCATTTGTAATAACGTGGATTTACCGGAGCCATTGCGCCCCACTATGCCCACCGTTTCTCCGCGTTTGACGTTGAAGCTGATGTTTTGCAGGGCGTCAAAGGGGGTGTAGTAGCGTTTGTTTTTAAAGATGGCTTGTAGCAGCCGATCTTTAGGACGCTTAAATAATTTAAATTGCTTGCCCACGTTTTTTACATCAATGGCAATATCAGAGCACATCCGCAAATCCTTTTCGCATTTTATTAAAGGCCCACACGCCAAAAAAAAACACCACAAACGCCCCTACGGTATACGCCCCTAACGCTTGTAGATCAGGGGCCACGCCCTCAATAATCACAGCCCTCGTCTGTTCAATAATGAGGGTCAATGGGTTCGCCATAAATATAGTCTGCAATTTAGGCGGCAGCATAGAGGCCGGGTAAAACACCGGTGATAAAAATAATAATATGGTGGTGACTAAGCCCATGATTTGCCCTATATCTCGTAGATAAACGCCTAGGCCTGCTAAGAGATAGGAGACGCCGATTAATAAGATGAAGTAGGGCAAGATGACGAGTGGCATATAAAGTATACCCAGCAGGGGTAACTGGTGGTACACAATGACGTAAAACACAATGAGTACGCCTAGGCTGATTAAAAAGTGGAAGAGGGCGGAGAGCATGCTCACGGGGGCTAGCACTTGTAGCGGGAATACCACACGTTTTACGTAACTAATGTTATTTAACATTAGTGCGGGTGAGCGGTTTAAGCATTCGGCTGCCAGGCCGTGTACGGTGAGGCCCACAAAGAGTTGCAGCGCGTATTCAATTGGCCCACCGTCTTGGCCCCACCGGGCTTGGAAGATGCCGCTAAATACGGCGGTATATACCGCGAGTAATAATATGGGCGTAATCAACGCCCACAGCAATCCCCCTGCTGAGCCTTTATAACGGCTTTGCACGTCTCGCCATGCCAGTTGTTTTATTAGGGCCCGTTGTGTCCACAACGTTTTCATTCCTGTCACTACGCCTCTCCTGTTAGTGCGTCTTCATTGATTGCGCGTATCTGCTTTGCGATTGTAATGGCCTTTAGGTGGCTTTGCACGGTTGTGTGTTTTTGTGGCTTTGCTGAGATTGTTGTATATTAACAACGGACCTACGGGCTTTAGGTGTTCTTTTCCTTTGTTAATACTTTTTTCGTGGCGGTGGATTTTTTTTTGCGATATGGTTCTAAGTGAGTTGTTGAGTTTAGGCATAGGTGTTGCTTATTTAAACTGTCTTCGTTTGACAGGCGGTCTTGCTTTAGCTTATGCTTGCCAACATTGTTACTGAATGCCTGGCGCCGATATTAAGACGCGCGTCATTTAAATACTCGGCTCAGAGATGCTTTCAGCAACATCCATCGATGGGTGTAATCCCGTAACACAAAGGAAAGAAATACAATGGCTAATCCATTATTTAATGCAGTTTACTATTTAACACAGAACCCTGACGTTTTTGCTGCTGGTTATACAGTTGATACTGCTTATGATCACTACACGCAGTTCGGCGCTGACGAAGCTTATGTTGCTGGTGGTTTCGTTCGTGCACCAAACCCATGGTTCGATGCTAAGTACTACTTAACACAGAATACTGATCTAATCGCCGGTGGCGTAACTCCTGAAACAGCTCTAGATCACTTCCTAACATACGGTGCTATTGAAGGTCGTGCTCCTGATGCAGCTGTTGCCGCTAATCCTATTACTGAAGCTGGTTTATTAGCATACGCTAAAGCAAACCCTGATTTGCTAACTGCTTTTGGTATTGAAGAAGATGCTACTGAGTTAACTGATACTCAGAAAAATGATTTGACTCTTCAGTTCTACACATACGGTTACAACGAGAGCCGTCCTGCTGCTCCTACAGTAGTTGCTCAGCCTGATGTAAACCAAGGTGATACTTTCACGCTCACTAATGGTACCGACTTTGCCGATACAACAGGTGCCGTAAGTCTTATCGGTGGTGTTGCCCTGCCTGGTATAGATTTCAAGTTCACCGGTCAGGACGAAGTTGTAAATGCGACGAACTTGACGTTGGGTGCAGGTGATACTTTGCTTGATGGCAGCACGACTGACAACGACACTTTAAATATTACGTTAGGAGCAGGTGCTGCAATGGGTGCTGCTACTATCGCTAATATCGAGAATATCGATGTTACTGTTGGCGCTAACACAGCTTCAGGTGCTCTGGATTTTACAAATGTTACAGGCGCTAAAAACCTAACAATTGAAGGTGCGTCCGCAGCAGCAATTACCACAAATGGTATTCAAGCAAGCGGTATCACTACAGTTGATGCGTCAGGCATGACTAGTGCAGTGAACGGCGTGACAGTAAACTTCACTAGTTCAACTAGCACAGCGGCGCTTTCAATTACCGGTGGTAGCGGTGGTGATACATTGACTGGTGCAAATGGTGCAGACACAATCAATGGTGGAGCCGGTAATGACTTCATCAATGGTGGAGCCGGTAATGACGTGCTCAACGGTGGCGCTGGAAGTGACACGATTGCTGGCGGCACAGGTAACGATACTATTGATGGTGGCGCAGGTAATGATAATATTACTGGCGGCGCAGGCAATGATATTCTAATAGGTGGTGCAGGCAATGATAATATTGCTTTAAACGCCGCTGTAGGCGCAACCGAAGCTCTTACTTTGACTAATATTTTGGCTGACACTGCTGCTGCGGGTGGTACAGATAGCGACACAGTTGTATTTGAAGCTACTGCCACTGCCAATGGTGTTGATACCATCTATGGTTTTCAGACCGGTGCAATTGCGACAGGTGGGGATGTTCTTGACTTCTCTAATTTTCTAGGTGCTGGTGTATCCTTTGAAGCAGTTACTGCTGCAGAATATACTGCTAATGCCAACTTGTCAGGATATAACGTTGTAACACTGAAAAACAGTGCCGGTGTTTTAGACGCAGACTCTGATGAAATCGTGTCTTTAAGTGAAATGAATGCAGCGATTACTGCAGGTAGCCTCGCGTTTGATGCAGATGCTAAAGTTGCCTTTGTTTATGAAAACTTAACTGCATCTGCTACAAATGCTGATGTGTACTACCTAACAACTGATGCTAATGGTGCTGCTGTTTCATTGTCATTAGTAGGTCAAGTGGATAACGTCACTGGAGCCACTTTTGATGCATTCAGTGCTGCTAACTTTGCCTAATCGAGTTAGTTAAGTAGTATATTTAGTATTGTTACGGTAGTTGTGCGTTACTTTGTATAAACAACATAACGTTCTAGGCAGAATTAAAAAGCTACTGTATTTTTACTAGCTAGACGCGCAATAAAACGCCTGACTTCGGTCGGGCGTTTTTCTTTTTTTGGTGTTTGCGTGAGCGCGCCACAAAAGCTGCGCAAACCTGAGGGCTGCAATTAAGAGTGAATAGTCACAACGCGCCCATCGTGGCAGTTTCTATTGGACGAACCAACAGAAGCGGGGTTTTGCGGTTATCTTGCGCAGCAAGATCACCGCGGGCTTGCCCGGGGTGATGCTTGTCGCGCTTTCAAAATCCTGTTAACACGTCAGCTTTCAACAATAAGCGGTTTTAATTCAGTGCCTATACATACCATGAAGCCTGAATAGCTCCATAAATGAAAGTGTGTCTAGTAAAAGGGGGTTGGTTTAGTAAATGACCGTCATGCCCCCTTTCTAGCGCCTAACTTCGGTTGGGCGCTTTTTTGTGCCTGGTGCTTCCGTTTCAAGACCAGAACTGATTTGGAAGAAAAACCCTCCGTTGCTCCGGGTGCATGGTAAAGACCCATTCACCCACCGGCGCGTCAATGACCTCCCTCGCTAAAACGAAGTCCGTGACGCGGCGCCCGCAGGGTGCTGCGACACGGACGCCAGTGAACTTGGATAACTAGGTTAAGTTTTCCGGGCGCTGCTTTTTTTTGGCAGATTTTAAGGCCGAAAAAAAGGTTCGGGCTGCGATTTCTCGGTAACACCCATTGAAATCGAAGCCAATTGCTTAACAAGAAATTAAAATGCCACTCCCTTTACTCAGAAACCTGGGAATAACGAAAACGACTGAGTCCTTAACGAAAATGACCCACCGCAAAGTCCCTCACGAGCTAAGCAGGTAAGGGTAAGGGGTGAGTCTTAAAAAATCGAAGGGAGAGTTAGTAGTAAAAGACGCTTTCTTCTGAGCTAAGGCTTTGCTGTATCAGCATGTCCATTTCCGCCTGTTCAATGCTAAGGCCTTGCGGTAGAGCGGGCGGTGCTTCGTTTACCTCGGTGCTAGAAATAAAATCGCTGTCGATGTGACGGGGAGCTTCCTCTTCTACTTTTACCTCGATGCCCAATTCGGTTTTTTCGGCGGAGTCGCTGGGAACGAGAATCGTCGGGGCAGAGGCGCTAGTCGGCGCTTTTTTGCCACGGGGCTTGGTTCTGGCCTTGAGTTTACTTACCTTGGCTTCCCGCAGCTTCCTTTCTTCTTCCAGTGTCTGTTGACGTCTTTCTTTCTGCTGCTCTTCGGTCATCGGAACGAATTCCCATTTCTCAATTCGGGTCATTACTTCCTCGATGACCGTTGACACATAACGCCACCGTTTTACCATCCGAGTTTTGCCGGTCTTTTTATCGGTGCGCGGCATTTCGACTTGCACTCGGGCACGACGCTTAATCGTAATTCCCACGGTACGCTTGGTGCCTTCGTTGTACTCGTTGATACCGGCCTCGGTCATTCGGCCTAGCACGAGCGTTTCGTCCGTGGACGGGGTCTTGGGCTCTTTGCAGGCCGCTAAGCCTCCCACGGCAAGTAAGAACGCTTTTGGATTTCCTCGGGTATTTCTGAGATAACCCCTCTTATCTGAGCCACGGGCGTAAATCCAGAGCATTTTCAGTTCTGGGCTTTCGGGCGGCGATTGCAGCCTACGTAGCTCGTCCCAAGCGGTCAGGCACCTTGCCACGCCAAAAAGCTGGCTGGCATTGATGCGCCAGAGCCAACGGTACGCGGCTAGGCCTTGGGCTTCGTCTTTCTGCGCTTTACGGTCCGAATCAGAGAGGTCGTCTTCCTCTGAGGCAACGAGTTCATTGCTCTTCAAGGCTTTAAAGAGGTATTTCATCACGTAACTTGAGCCATTGGAAAGCGAGCGGTCAATACAGCGCCAGTCGACTTGGGCGCCTTCCTTCGCGTAGGTGGCGGGGCGAGGGCTTTCGGCCACTAAGTCACTGCGGTTATCGTAGAAACGGACTTTGTCCGCCTCAAGAGCCTGCCTTGGGTCAGAGACCTTGAGCTTATTACCAAAATACTTCATTATCGTTTGCTGAATTAAGGCAATGGCATCGGCGCGAGCCAACAGCCAGATGTGCCAGTGTGGGCAGCTGTCCATGTGGGCTTCCACCACGCGCAAGCCAGAGATGCCGATGTTCGCGGCGTGTAAATCACGGTTAATGGATTGCCAACGCTCGCCGAGCTCCTCGTGGCCCTGAATGGCAAGACGCCCAAAGACTACTAACCCTACTTCGATTTTTTAAGACTCACCCCTTACCCTTACCTGCTTAGCTCGTGAGGGGCTTTGTGGTGGGTCATTTTCGTTAAGGACTCAGTCGTTTCCGTTATTTCAGAGTTTCTGAGTAAAGGGAGTGGTGTTTTAATTTCTTGTTAAGCAATTGGCTTCGATTTCAATGAGTATTATCGAGAAATCGCAGCCCGAACCTTTTTTTCGGCCTTAAAATCTGCCAAAAAAAAGCAGTGCCCGGAAAACTTAACCTAGTTATCCAAGTTCACTGGCGTCCTTGTCGCAGCACCCTGCGGGCGCCGCGTCACGGACTTTGTTTTAGCGAGGGAGGTCATTGACGCGTCGGTGGGTGACTCGGTCTTTACCATGCACTCGGAGCAACGGAGGGTTTTTCTTCCAAATCAGTTCTGGTCTTAAAACAAGCCTACCAGGCACAAAAAAACGCCCAACCGAAGTTAGGCGCTATAAAGGGAGCATGACGGCCATTTACTAAACCAACCCCCTTTTACTAGACACACTTTCATTTATGGCGTATTCCAAACGTCATGGTAGGTATAGGCACTGAATTTAAATGGCCTATTGCTAACAGGGCGGCAAGACTCACCCCGGGCAAGCCCGCGGTGATCTTGCTGCGCAAGATAACCGCAAAACCCCGTTTCTGTTGGTTCAATCTGGGGAGTTAGGAATGGCGGGATTTCGCCGTAGCTTTTGAGGCGGCAGACACGCCACCACAAAAGCAAACCAACCCACTCAAACAAAAGCAAGAAGCCCAACATCTCGCGATATCGGGCTTCTTGTTTACTAAACGCGATTAAACGTGTAGCAGGTTACTTCTGTTTTAGCTTATAGATTAAGCAAAGATGAAGTCATCTGCATCTAACGTCAAACTTGTACCAACCAACTGAATGAACATATCATCAGCTGAGTTGAAGTTACCGTCACCGTTCGTATCAACAAACACACCTGTGTTAGTGCCATCATCTAAGAAAGCAACCGCATTTGTAGTACCAGCCGATACAAATAAATTATCAGCGCCAGTTCCTAAAATTGCATTCAAGTTTGCTCCAGTAACTGTCGTTACACCAGCGTCACCTGCAAGGTTCAAGGCAGACAAATCAATTTTGTCGGTAGTAGAGGTAAAGTTCGTAATGGAGTCAAAAGCGGTCGCAATTGAATCCGTGCGGGCGGTATAAACGAGGGTATCTTCACCAGTACCTAGGGTAATGGTATCAGCACCGGTACCACCAGTAATCGTGGAACCACCAGTACCCACTTTAATGGTATCGTTACCGGCACCGCCGTCAACAACCACTTTGCCTGTAGCTGAAACGAAATCCAATGTGTCGTTACCTGAACCGCCTTTAACCGTTACTACAGCGCTTGTAAGTATACCGGATGTGAAACTCACGTTACCTGTAGCAGCGCTTGCGTCGAAGGAGGTAAGCGTTCCTAAAGAAGCAGCGCTAGAAACTGTTACGTTCCCTTCACCTGTTACCTCAATGGATTTTAAGGCTGTAAGAGCATCTACATTAGCCGTGTTAGCTGTGCCTGTGGCGTTGATTACTACGCCTTCGATACCGACACCACCCATCACTGTAAGAGTACCAGCAACTGCGCCATTGCTAGCTACCGCAAAATTGGCAACGTCATTGGCACCAGCCACATCTGCATAGCCTACAGTAACAGCACCTACCGCGCCCTTAACACCAAATACCGTGGACAAGTCAGCGTTCGTGTAAGTACCAGTAGCACCCGTGGTGTTAATCTGCTTAACACCGGTTGCGTTGGCTAGGTCTAGCGCTGCAGTATCCGCGTTATTGATGGTTTGGATATTGCTGAGGGTTGGGGCATTATTAAGACCATTAATACCACCATTGAAAATCTCTAGGACGTTATTGCCACCCTTACCGTTTAATACGTCACCCGTGTTCAATGAGCTTGCTGCAAACGCAATAAAAGTATCATCGCCAGAAGTACCATTGATTGTGTCGATATCTGTAGTGAGCGGTCTAATATCACCTCCCTTAACTCTTTGATTTAACTAATATAAACCCAGACAATTTGAAATCCTCTACACTAGTATGGCTATATAGAAAAGGAACCTTTTTACAAAACCTTATTTCAAACGGTTTAGACCTTAGCCGCATAGCCATAAACCCTAGACTAATCACCGTTCACTCAGAAATGGAGCCCAGCATGAACGCACATATAGGCAGTAACTTTGACGACTTCTTAAAAGAACAAGGGGTTTTGGAAGAAACTACCGCTGTGGCTATTAAACAAGTCATTGCGTGGCAGCTTGCCCAAAAGACGCCAGCCACCACGATGGTTGCAGATTTGATTAACAAAAAAAGACCAAACGCTAAGGATTACTATCCCTAATCAGACTAGGGAGCTTTTATCATTTTAGGCGAAGATGCCAAGAGCGCTGGCCGTGATATCAGCTCGCTCCTGCCTACGACTCGGACTCACATGAGTATAAACCTGAGTCGTCGTCAAACTCGCATGACCTAAGGCTTGCTGCACATCAATCAGATTTGAACCAGACTCCAACATCATCGAAGCGTAGGTGTGACGCAAGTCATGGATACGTAAGGTGGGTAGACCGGCGAGGTTGCGTATGGTGACCCAGGCGTTACGGCAGGAATGGTAGGGCTTGCCTGTTTTTGGGTTGGGGAAAACCCACTCAGCGCTTGTGGCTGTTTTCCGCCGAACGGTGAGAAGCGTTTTTACACCCTCAGAGAGCGGCAAAACCATTCCCTTTTTTCCTTTGTCCTCTTCAGCGGGAATAGTAAGCGTACCGCGTTGCTCATTAAACCATTGCCATTTCATACGGAAAACGTTACTGCGGCGCAGCCCGGTGCCCATCAGCACCCGCAGCATATCCGCTAAGTCCGTATTCTCAGAACGCTCGGCGGCGTTGAGGATGGCTTTTAGCTCCTCAGACGTGAGAAAGAGCCCGACGATATGGCGCTCGGTGGTGAGTTTGACGCCTTTGGTGGGATTCTCGTGAACGCGGGTGCGGGGTAAGCCAATGGCGGTGTTGAAGATATGACGCAAAAGCACCAATATTCGCTTCACTGTGCCATCGGCTAAGGTGCGGTCTGCTTGTTTTTTCCAACGGCCCGCGGCCACCACCTTAGCTTTCAACTGGTTCGCAAACCGAACCACGTCCTCTTCCTCTATATCCGTCAAACGACTTTTACCAAAAACAGGGGCAATGTGGTTGCGAAACAGGGCCTCGTGGGTTTGGTACGAACGGGATTCGAGCCGTACCCGTTGTAAAAACGTCTGATAGAAAAAATCATTCATGAGGGGAGCCAATGCGCCGTGGGTATGCATCGCACTACCGCCTTTATCTTCCTCTATTTGTTTGAGCATCACACGGGCCATGGCACGAGCGGCTTGGTGAGAAATTTGCCCCACTTTGCCGATTTTTTCTTGACGCTCTTTACCCTCCGCATTGCGGTACCGAACAATGTAGGTGGTATTACCCGTTTGTGTTTTCTGAATGGCGAAGCCGGGTAACTCCATATCAGGCACTCGAATAGACTTAAATTTCGCGGGAACGACGACTTCACGAGCTGTTGTTTCGGTAATGTAAATGGCGGTCATAGCCAATCCTTGATGTTATTAAGATTCTTTGACTTTTGGATGTGTAAAGCTTCAAAAAGTCAACCCCTACCACCTACTAAAAATAGCAGGTGATAAACCCTAATAGATAACAAGCACATACCCTCTTAATATTAGAAAAATTTTCTTACAAATCAAATTAAATCAAAACAAAGAGACAAAAAATGACAACAACAATCAACCCCTTCTTTAACCCCACTTACTACCTCGCCACCCACCGCGACCTCATCATCGCCGGCCTCACCACCACAAACAACGGCGCCGAACTCTGGCAGCATTATGTAGAATACGGCGCCAGTGAAGAGCGGAAGCCGAATGCGTGGTTTGATGCGTATTATTACCTTACAGACAACCCAGACCTAAACAGCGCCGGTTTTAGTGCGGTAGAAGCACTGGCGCATTATTATGAGTACGGCATACACGAAGGGCGGGAGTTTAGTGAGACCTTGCGGGTGGGGCGGTTTGATGCGCAGAGGTATGCGGAGGAGAATGAGGATGTGGTGTTGGCGTTAGGGACGGAAAAAACGCAGTTATTAAAGCATTACCTCAGTTTTGGCTACGCAGAAAACCGACCAGGGGCGGGGGGTTTGGCGGAGGTGGTGCAGGGGGATAATGTGATTCATGTGCAGCTGCCACAGTTTGGGGGTGGGGTGCAAATGGGCACGGTGATGAATGACCGCTTTATGGTAGATGGCTTTGATGCCAGTGGGTGGGAAGGGCAGGAGAATGTGATTAATGGCTTAGGGGGTGAGGATACGGTGGTGTTTAAGGGGGCTGACGTGGTAGAGCATGTGCGCTTACGCAGCATTGAAAAGGTAGAAATCACGAATGCTGACAGCGTGCACTTTGGCTCTGAGCACTCCATCAAACAAATCACCCTAGGGCAAAAGGCCAGTCAAGTGCAGGTGGATTTTACGCCAGAGGCGGTGGCAGCAGGGTTGGGTGAGCTGCATATAAACAATCAAGCCCAAGGCGCCAGCCTCATCACCAATGGCTATCAAAAAATCACTGTAAACATGGCCGAACACGTCACTAGCATGGCGCTACTACAAGTAGATAAGACCAAGGGTTCAACTTTTAGCGTGCAGTTACAGGGCGGTGCTAAAACGGGTTTTGAGCTGGGCGCTCTAGAAAACCAAGGCTCAGTGGCCTTAACGCACTTGTTCATAGACGGCTCCGCCTTAGCCGGCACCTTAAGCATTAACGCCTTTGGTGAATTAAATAATGTAAAAAACCTCACCATCAAAGGCAGCACCAGCGCGGCAAACACCTTCACCGCCAGCCAAGCCATAGACACCTTCATAGGCGGCAACGCCGTCGATACCTTTAGCTTCACCCAAGCCAACCACGCCGCCATTCAAATCACTAATAACAAAATCAGCGCCGTAGACACCATCCTCAACTTCAGCACCGCAGACACCCTACTCACCAGCCTGCCCCAACTCACCCTCACCCAAACCACCGGCCTCACCCCCGCCAGCGCCACCCTCGAAGACCTCGTCACCGGCACCACCGGCCTCACCACCGGCCACGTCTTCACCTTCGGGCCAGACAGCTACCTCCTCCTCCACCAAAACCCCGACCTCGCTAAAGTGCAATTGGTGAAATTGGTGGGCGTGAAGGTAGAAGATTTGGCCATTAAAGAAGGTGGTGGATTGGTGGGAGTAGCGGCAGCATAAGGTCATTGCCAATTCCCCCCGTAGAGGTCGGGCCTTGCCCGATCTAATACCTCCCCCCTAAATCCTATATCCGCCAAATCCCCTATTTGTGCTAGCATAAAGGTTATCTATTTCATTAAAATAAGGTAATCATGACCACTGCAATTTTTCCGGTTAGTTTGTCCAAGCACAAAGCATTACGTTGGGCTAATTTTGATTCTTATGCCTTTGCAGCCAAAGACACAGTCTGCCCGGTAGTGATGTCAGAGATGCCCAAGGCGGCGTCTGATTTACCCTTGGCTTTTATACAGCGCGGTGAGGATTTTATTCCCGTGGCAGTACTAGGCCTAACGGCCGATACGAACGCCTTTGTGGGCGCTGATGGTTTATGGCAGCAGGCCTATGTGCCAGCCCAATACCGCGGCTATCCCTTTTTAATTGCCCCCACCGAAGACGGTGAGCAGTTATTTTGTGTGAATGAAGCCAGTGAGCTCGTCGGTCCCGATAAAGAGCAGCCTTTTTTTAATGACGAAGACGAGCTCAGCCCTGAGCTTAAGCGCATTTTTGATTTTTGGGTGCAAGTGGAAGCCAATCGCGTACAAACGCATAAGTTTGCGGCTGCACTCAAAGAGTTTGACTTGTTAGAGCCATGGGAAATTACCGTGGAAAACGAGGAAGGCGGCAGCTATCAGGTGACCGGCTTATTTCGTATCAACGAAGAGCGCCTGAATAGCTTGTCTGATGAAGACTTCTTAGCGGTGCGTGCAAGTGGCGTGCTCCCCATGGTGTATTGCCAGCTGTTTTCTATGCAGCACTTACCCACCGTGGCGCAAAAAGCCGCACAGCGTATCCAAGAAGAGCAAGCGCACGTGACCTTGTCCGATGCCGGGGGCGAGTTAGATCTAGAGTTCTTAAATCAAGACAGCACCATCAACTTTGGTGGTGTGTAATTCTTACCAATAACTATGTGTATATGCACACAGGAGACTAGATATGAATCCCTTTTTTAACGCCAATCTTTACTTAGCCAAAAACCCCGATTTAGCCGCCGCCGGCTTACAAACGCCAGCTCAGCTATGGGCGCATTATGTGGCCTATGGGGCTCAAGAGAGCTTAACCGTAGCCAGCCGCGCACCGAACAGTTGGTTTGATGCGAGTTTTTACTTAACGAGTAATCCAGACTTAGGCGCTAATGGCATTACTGCTGGGATGGCTTTAGACCATTACTACCATTACGGTGTGCATGAGGCGCGTATATTTAACCCAAATCCTGCCTTAGCACCGAATAACTTCAGCGCTAATACTTACGCTCAGCAAAACCCAGACCTAGTAGCGGCCTTTGGCATCGTCAACCCCGCTAATCCTAGCGCCGCAGAAAGAGCGCTTTTAGAGCAGCATTTCTTATCCTACGGCTACAGCGAAGGCCGCCCGGGTGTAAATGCGAGTTTTGCTAACTTGGTAGTAGCAGAGCACACTATTGACTTAAATGGCGCGACTTTTGCTAATGGCGTGGAATACGGTACGGTTGCTGATGATCACTTTATCTCTACCAATGCAAACCTAGCCAATAAAACCGTAAATGGCTTAGGCGGCAATGATGTCATCACCCTAGGCGGCACCACGGCTACAGGGGTTGGGGCTAATGCGGTGAATTTGCAAAATATTGAAAAAGTGGTGTTAAGTAAAAGTGGTTGGGCGAATTTCCAGAGTAGTCAGCTCTTAGATATTGAGGTCGCAGGCACTACTAGCATAAATGCCCAGTTTGCTGCGGCAGCAGTATCCGGTCAAAATGATGCTCTCAATGTAAACACGAGCAATAACCTCACCTTTACTACCAACGGCATTGAACACCTTAAAATGGGTTTAGGCAATACCGTAAATAACGTGACTGCAAACGCTAATAACGCCAAAGGCGATAGCTTACTGGTAGATTTAAATAATGGTGCCGCGGCTGGCGTGGCAGTCACTGTAGGTAGTGCGGGCTCCACAGCACTCACGCAGCTCACCATTGACGGCAGTGAATTAACCGGTGGCTTTAGCTCCCTGACCTTAGGCACAAACCTAGGCGCTTTGCAAAACCTCACCGTTTATGGCGGCGCAGGCAGTGATGCTTTAGTGGCCACCAGCGCCATTGACACCTTCGTAGGCGGTGGCGGTAATGACACCTTTACTATGGGGGCTACGGCTGATACTAAAGTGAAAGTGGCCGGCGGTACTATTAGTGCAATGGATACCATTACGGACTTCAGCAATGGGGATCAAGTACTTGGTATTACAGCAGCAGCCATTGTTACAGGCACAGGTTCAGTACCTGCCAATGCTACCTTAGAGCAGTTAGTCACAGGCGCTGCAGGGACTTTAGTTAATGGTGATGTGTTTGGCGTAGGTAATGATTCTTACGTCTTGGTCCATAAAGATGGCAACTTGGCTGATGTATCTTTAGTCAAACTAGCAGGGGTAGATGTGGCTGATCTACAAATTACGGGTGGTACTACGGTTGAGTTTGCGTAATTAATGTCTACCACCTATCCCTTAAGTAACCAAATCTCCATCGCCTTTAGCGCCCTTGAGGACCGCTTAGTAGTGCGGTCACTCAATAGCAGTGGCAAGGTGGTTTGGTTACTGCTTACTCGCCGCATGACCCTCACGGTCTTGCGGCAGTTACTGCACCAATTACACCGCATCAGCCAGCTAGACAAAACGCCGGCGCAGTATTGGTTAGAACTGCTGCAACTAGACCATCAGCAAGCCATGCAAAGTAAAAGCCACACCGACGCCGAAGCTGCAGGCACAACGGCCAGCACTTCTTCTTATACGGCCCCCTTAACGGCAGCGCAAATGAAAGCCAGCCCAGAGGCCAAAACAGCAGAGCCGCAAACGCCGCAAACACCCGAAGAGCGAGCTTTGTATATTGCTACCCGTCTGAGCTTAGAAAATTACCCGCGCTACGCGCTTTTGGCCTTTCAAGGCTTACCCATGCCTAAAGCCATGACCACGCCTGCTGCGCATCAACCAGTATTTGCCATCCGTTTAGACCGTGATCACCTGCATCAGCTCATTCGTCTCATTACGGCCAAAGCCAAAGAAGCGCATTGGGATTTACCTGTTACAATTCCCTGGTTAGCCGACCCCGCTGAAACCAGCACCACCAGTGTGGATTTGGGGTTATTGCATTAACTCTTTGCCGCGCTGTGACTCACCATGAATGAAAACCTACCGCAGTTAGCCGAATCTGCCCGTCAGCTGGCAGAAAAAAAACAACAAGAACAACAACTAGACCTCTATGCCCTGACTAGAGAAGTTGAGCAATTAGAAGATAAAATCGCCATTTACCGTCACGAGGCCTTACAGGCCTTGCCACTGGAAGAGCGCGAAGGCGTTTTGCAAGAGGGAGAGCCACCGCCACTGCCATTGCCTCAAAGTAGAAAGCGCAAATTGCTCAACAAGGTGCAGGCTATGGTGCCTGATTTTATTTACAAAAAACCCCCTGCAAAAACCATCTTAATTATTGATAATGGTGGCTTAACTCACACCATCGCTCAGTTGTCTGCTTTTTATCATGTGGTGGTGTGGCGTTTAGAAGGCAGCCATCAACCGTTATCAGCCACCCCACGCATAGAACGCTTGCTCACGGCACAGTTTGATGTGGCGCTTTGTGAGCAGCGATTTCAAGAATTACTGGCGGCCGAGTCACCCTTAGGTCTGATTTTAGTGGATTCTTTTGTGTGGCAAGCTCCTTTGGTGGCGGCGGCGCAATGTTATGTGCCGGTGGTGTTGTGCGTGGATCAGCCCATTAGTGAGATGAAACATTTGCATTGGGCTGGCATGCACAGCAAATGGCGTATACAGCAAAGTTTTTTATGGTCTATGCAGGTGTTGTGCGCCAATACCTTTAGTTTGGATTTTTTCCTTGAGAAAAAATGGCTGCCTTTTGCTGATTTTGCGCAAATGGTGAGTCCGGCTGAGCGCATAGAATACTGGTGGCCAGAGCAGGTGGCTAGTTGGTTAAAGCAATATGAAGACCTCCTAAAGCAAGCGGAGTATTTGCAGCAAAAGCCGTTGGATAAGACTTTTTTCTTAGGTTTTCAGCACTGGGACAGCCAAAGCACCTTAAAACATCAAATGATGAATTTTCTGTTGCGTTGGCGTTCACGTTTTGAAGCCAGGCAGCTGGTGCCCGGTTTGGATATGGCTTGCTACGAGCAGCACCACCCGCAATTAGGTAATACTAACCCGGCTGTGGATTACCTACAGCGGGGGCGCCCTGAAGGCCCTTGGGCCTGGCCGGTAATAGAACCAAACCCTCAAAGTCAGCCGATTTCCGAGCGGGTGGCCTTACATATACATGCTTATTACTTAGAGAATCTGCCGGATCTGTTAACGGCCTTAGGTTTTAATACCGTGGTGCCGGATTTATACATCAGTGTGCGTAGTGAGGCAGATATTGAGGTCGCGCAGCAGCATTGTGAGCAGTACCCCGCAGCGGTCACCATACGCAGCGTGCCGAACAGTGGGCGTGATATAGGGGCGTTTTTAACCGGTTTTGGTGCCGAACTAATCGCGGATTACGACATCATTGGCCATGTGCACACCAAGCAAAGCCTGTTTCACCCGCAGCGTGATTTTATTTCCGCGTGGCAGACGTTTTTATTTGCTAATGTGCTGGGCACGGAGGGCAAACCCATGGCCGATGCCATTGTGGCGGCTATGCAGCAAGATCCTACGCTGGGCGTGGTGTTTCCCGATGATCCTAATATCCTTGATTGGGGTGAGAATAAAGACTATGCGCAGCTCTTAATGCAGCACATGGGTTTAGACCCCGAGTTACTCCCGGTAAACTACTTTAAGTTCCCTGTGGGCTCTATGTTTTGGATTCGTGCTGAGGCCTTAGCACCCTTGGTTAATCTAGGGCTAGAGTGGCAAGACTACCCGGCTGAGCCCTTAGTACAAGACGGCTCCATAGTGCATGCCTTAGAGCGGTTTTTTGGGCTGACAGCGGGTTTAGTGGGGTTAAAGACCGGGGTAAGTTATACGCCCGGTGTTTCCAGATAATATCCCTCTTATCTATTGGCTTGAATATCGTACTTAAAGATTTTATCCATTTCCGCGGCACGCCCCCCTACAAAAGAGCAAGAGCCGGGGATCACGTCATTGGGGTATTTCTCTTTTAAGTAGTCTAAGCCTTTGTAATAGCGCTCGGTAATGCGGCCGTGGGAGTAGTGCTGGAAATCCAGTGGAAACACATAAATAGGGATTTCTAACTCACAGCCCGCATGCAGGCATAAATCTTCGGCATACAAATCAAAGCGTAAGGGCTCATCAAACCGTAAGCTGGGGTGCTTACGCAACAATGACGTATGCAGTAATACGCTTTGGCAGTCTAAGCTTTGTACTGGCTCTGGCGCCTCCACCTTGATGCCGGCCACCGCGGCATTACTGCCGTCTTTATCACTACACGTATGCTGACCAATGCCCACTGGCGCATTTTTTTGCATACGCACCCCAAAGGTGCCATACACCGCCATGGGATCTAGCTCGAAAACAGCATCCAAGGGGCCTTTGATTTCAAAATCCTCATGCACAAAAAAGAGCCAGCAATCCTCATCAATGTATTTATCAATCATCTGATTGTATAAAGTGGGCAGCCCTTGGTTATGCTCTCTGTTATCTATGCCAATTATGTCGTAGTGCAATAGGCCTGTGTTATGGGTGAAAAAGTTTCTAAACATACTTTCATTGATAAACACAGAAATAATACGTAAAGGTGAATTCATCATCATTAAAACTCAATCACAGAATGCGTAAAGGCGTTAGAGGGTAGGCGTGCATGTTTGGTCTGGCTCAGCGCCGCTTGGACCGCCGGTGAGGCTTTTTGTTGTAGTAGCTCAAATAAAAACAGTAAATCCGTGGTGTCAATACGGGGTAGTTGCTCAGCGTCCAGCGCTTTAATGCTGTGGGCAAAGTCCATAATGCCGTGTTGTATTTCTTTCGCTATGTCAATGCGGTGGCTTTCTTGCGGGCTAGGCTCATCATCAAATAGCGTGTGGGGGCTGATATCACTAAATCGCACTAAACCAGCGGTGGGGGCGGCGGTTAAGAGTTCAATAAAGTTTCTAAATGGCGCCAGCTTGTAGTAGTTGTCTTGATTTTCTTTATCGAATAAGAAGCCGTGCTTTGTGCTGGCGTTTTCCGCTATAGGCAGCACACCTATATACAAGCCCTCAAACTGTTTGCTGTGGCCGGTAGTGGCCAGCATTTGGTTTAGGCTGTCTTGTATGGTGCCCACCCAGCCCACATCTACTACCAGTCCGTTTTTATTGCTATCTAAAACCTGCTGGCTTTCTAAGTACTGCAATAAACCGCGTTGCTCGTCTTGGGCTTTGGCGTGCAAACTAGCGTAGTGTTTATATAAGCACGATTTAAGGGCTTTTTCATTTTCTATGACGCCGTCTTTTTCTAACGCTTTGAGGTCACTATGCAGTGCTGTGAAATCCGTATACGCCAGACGTTCAATCACTTCATCGGCGTTAGAAGCGTTATGCGTGGAGAAGTAAATGTTGAGTAGCTCACTTTGCTCACAGGCCTTTTGATCCATCACAAATAAGGGGAAGGTCATGGCGCGTCTAGAGGCGAGCAGATAAATGCTGTCTTGCTCGGGGGTTTTAAACAGCAAATCATAGACTTTTTTAATAATGAGACCGTCACGCGCGAGAAAGCATAACTGGGTATTGGGTTTTTTTAATGCTTGTTGGTGTATATAATTGCCAAACAAATACAGCAAGGGCCCGCCAAATAAAAAGCCTATATCACGCCATAGCCCCCAGCCACTGGATTTATCACCGTATTTCCAGCGTTTATACATACCCAGTAAAAAAGACAAGCCAGTAGACTGAGTGCTCATTAACCCCGCATATAAGGAGCCCACTAAGGTGTCTTTTTCATAAAAAGAAGCGGGTAAGGGGTAATGTTCAGCGTCTATATCGTGCCTTTTCGGCCACTCATAGTCGGCCAGATAGTTATCCCCTATATGTAATATTTTCTCCCCCGGTAATTCCTCTTTTAAGGCCACAAAGCGGCTGCCATCGCCTTTAATTAAGTGGTCTTCAGAAGACACATACAGGACGTCGTACTCCTTATAGCCTTGCTTATGCAGTAATTGCTCAATCTGCTCTTTTTTCAAATACATATCGGAAACAAAGTAGATTTTTTTCTGCAGTATTTTGGCTCGGGCGTACAGATCATAAATAATGGGGTTCACCACACAGAACACTAACTCCGCTTCTATCTCTAGCTGTGGGTCTATGCCGTTTAATTGCGGCTGCTGGTAGATTTGCTCTATGGAAATGTCTTTTTGGTTTTTATGCACCGCGCGCGCCTGTGCTTCGGCTTCTAAGCGGCGTTTTTTGAACTGCGGCAGCTGGTGCTGTTCTTCTATGTAGCTAAAAATGCCATCGGGCGTGGCAAAAAGACGTATCAGCGCGGTATCAAACACATCAAGTGAAATAACGTCGTAATCTTCAAGGGTGACGGCGCGCATTTCAGCTAGGTAATCGATGTTGGTATTTTTATTGGCATCGGTTAGGTGATAATTGGCTAGATTTACCTCACCGTGGCGCTTAGGGGTGATGGGCTCATGATGCTGTTTAATATGTTTAATACGCATCACTATGCCTTGTACGCCTTCTTGAGAAAAGATGCGTACAATTTTTTTACAGGTGGCCCATAAGCCACCGCCAAAACCTAGGGTGCGTCTCACCGTTCTATAAAGCGCTTTAAGGCGCAAGCCTTGATTTTCTGCAAATCGCACGGGATAACTGAGCTTCCAACTTAAGGAGCTTTGTACGCTTTCTAGGGCATCAGATAGCTCAGTGAGCTGTCTGTCGCGCTCTGAAAGTAAGTAGTTTAATTGTGCAATTTTTTTATCGCGCTCTATGAGCTGTTGCTGTAACGCTTTATCCTTGTTTTCCATAACTTCTCTAGCCAATTAAAATAACAAATAGCATTGTAGTGTAAAGCACTCTATTTAACAGAGACGCAGACATTAAGGCACATCTTGAAGCATAAAGTTTAATTGCTCTTTGGCCAGATAGGCGGCGGCTTCACGGCTTAAGTGGTTTGCATCCCAGGTGGTGGGGGCCCAGCCTTGCTCTAAAGGCAATAAGGCACGGCACTGGCCATCGGGCTTACAAAACCAGTCTAGCAGACTAATAAACTGTGCCGGGGCCGGGGTGTGGGCGCGTATTATCTCATCTAAGGGCTGTAAATCTGCGTAGGTGCTGTTGTCTAGCCACGCATCGGGCATACCGTCTTTGGCATGATGCGTTAACAATGAAACTAAAGACGGTGGCCATTGAGGCACATCGCCTATCACATAAATACGGGCATCAGGGGCAATTTCATGCAAATGCGCCACGGTTTGCTCTAACTGCTGCGCGATGATTTGATCTGGCTGCTCGCCCGTGAGGTGGTTACGATACAGCAGCCAGTTTGCATGCAAAATAATGGTGTGCGGCTGCTTCTTTGCCACTTCGTCAAAGTTGTAGGCATTAATCCCCGGGCATAGCGGGCGCCAAGTTTTAATTTCATCGCCTAAGAGGGGCGCACAACCGCTGGCACTATAACGCGCCACCGGGGTTTGCGTAATCAGGCCATACCACAAGGCCGAGGCATGGGAATCACCCAAGATCACGGTGCGCTGTTCAGCATTAATTTTACAGTGCTCACCTAGTTGGGAGGAATCGTCTTGATCACCCAAAAAGCAGGCGTCTTCACCCACTAAATCTAAGGCCGCCTCGGTATAGCTTAAGAGGACTTGCTGGATATTATTAAAGCGCTGCGGAAAGCCTTTTTCATACACCACCACACTTGCTACCGCTATAAAGCCGATGATGCCAAGCAGACTGCTGATAAATATCGTTTTACGGCGTAAAAACGTGCGCTTTCTAAAAGGTGCCTCTACCCATTTCCAGCTAATAGCCGCCAGCACAAAGGTGGCAACAATTAACACTGCGGTTTGCGTGAGGCTGAGCTGGCTGCTGAGGGTTTTGATGCGGGTAAACGCAAATAGTGGCTGATGCCATAAGTAGGCGCTATAGCTTAATAAACCAATAACCACAAAAGGTTTACGACTTAAAACTTGCGCCACCCACGTCTCCGGTTTGGCAAAAATAATAATCAGCACGGTGCCCGTAACGGGGATCAGCGTCCACAAACTGGGGTGATCAATAGCGGGCCCAAAGCTTAAGAAGCTACCCATTAACAGCGCCAAACCCAGTAGGCTGCCCCCTTGCTGCAGCGCCAAAGACGGAGAAGTGGGGCGGTGGGCGGCGGCTTGCAAATAATAAGCACAAAACACCCCAGCGAGTAGCTCCCACGCCCGCATGGGCAGCAGATAAAAAGCGGCACTGCTGCGTGCGTGATCATTTAATTGCGCCGCTAGTAAACTTGCTATAAATAGCAGTACTAACACCAGTTTTAAGCCTCTAGGTTTAGCCCAGCCTAGCAAGAGTAATAGGGGGAAAAGAAAATAGAATTGCTCTTCTATACCTAAAGACCAAATGTGCAACAAGGGTTTAAGGGCCGCATCGCCATCAAAATAACCGGTGTGTTGCCAAAAAAAGATATTGGCCACAAAGCCCACTACCGCCATCACGCTATAGGCAAAATCCACTAAGGCACGCGGGGCTAAGAGAAACCAGGCGGCAATGCTGCTACATAGCAGCACAAAAAACAAAGCGGGCAAAATACGGCGTGCCCTACGCTCATAAAAATGCGCTAAACTAAACCGGTTTTGTTGTTGCTCAGTAATAATAATAGAGCTGATTAGGTAACCACTAATCACAAAAAACACATCCACACCCAGCAGCCCACCGGGTATCCACCCAAAATCAGCGTGGAATAATATTACGGGCAATATAGCCAATGAGCGTAGGCCATCAATTTCAGGGCGGTAATGCATAGTGACTTTTGTTGAGATTTTTTAATATGTTTCGATTTGTTAGCAATGGTGTTTATCGCTTACTCATAGCAATTCCCCTCGTGATTCTAGCACTAAACGCGCTTTTTTTAGTGCGTTGGGGAGTCGATCTGCCGTTTTGGGATGATTGGCGGCAATATGGGAGTAATGACTTAGGTAGTTTTAAGCTGAGCTATTTATTTACGCCGGTTAATGACACGTTATATCCGGTGGGGAAGTTTTTAGATTCATTGGCGCTACGGAGTTTTGGGGCGCATGCGGTGGCTTATCAGTTACTGAGCTTAGTGGCGGTGCTGGGGGCGCTGCTGTGGTTAATTTGGCAGCTTTTAGGTTTAAGTGAAGCGCCACGCTTGGTACGTGCCTTGGCTTTTTGTTTCACCTTACCCATGCTGCAGCCTGATTCTTATTGGGGTTTGCAAAACTTAGCCTATCACCAAACCCTGCCTTTAATTGCGGTATTAGCCATCTTGTATTTGGTGTTACGCCCGCAAACGGCAGCGGATAATAGTTGGCCCACTTATATAGGCATTGGGCTGTTGGGCTTTCTTAGTGGCTTCTCTTATATTAGTGGGGCTTTTGCCATTGTGGGGCTGAGCGCGGTGTTGCTGCTTTATGGCGGCAATTACAGGCGTTATGGCTGGGCTTTAGTCGTGCCCGCCGTGATCTGTTTATTGGCGCAGTTGTGGGTGATTATCTTTTACCAAAAAGGCATGCATTTAGCCGAGTACGGTATGGCGTATCCGTGGCAAATTGATTTTTGGATGTATGCCCTAGGTAAGGTGTCGCGTGCCTTTTTACTAAGCCCAGCACCGCAGTATGCAGTGTGGTCTTTGGCTCTGACGTTTCTGGTGTTAGGAGCATGGGGTTTGTTATTGTGGCGCCGTCCCAGTTTGCTGCTGGTGGCATTAACCGTAGTCATAGGGCTTTATTTACTGATTGTGGCAGCGGGGCGAGCGAATTACCGTTATGACCATGTGATTAGCCCGTTGCAAGTGTATGAGTTTGGTTTTGCGCGCTTTCATTATTTTTGGCTCACCTTAATCTGGCCGTTTTTAGTGATGGCAGCGTGGCAGCTTAAAAAATCGCGTCTTATAGGAGTCTTAGCGGTTATACCCGTCATTTGGCTGAGCAGCACAGCGGTGCTACACCACAGCAATCATTATGAATGGACCATGAATCTGCGCCAGCAGGGGCTAGAGTGCATACAAACGCAATACGCCGAAGGCCAAACAGCCATAGGCTGCCCTACTGTGCACCCCATTGATACCCCTGATCTTTTACCCGCCGATATTAGGCCGGCCATTCAAAACGCCATCCAGCGTAAGGCCTCCTTTGTGGAGCAGCTTAAACCCTTGCCTTAAATAGCCATTTAGATAGCAAAAAGGTAATGGGTAAGCTACAAGCAATGGCTGCTAAGGGCGCGAGCTCCGGCCACCAGCCTAGCTGGCTTACCCAGAGCCACACAATGAATAAGCCAAGCAGGTATTGCGCCACATACACCGCGGGCATCAGCAGCACTGACAGCCAGCCGCGGTGTGATTTAAAGACAAAGTTTCGGTTCAGCACATAGGCCAGCACCAGCCCTACGGCATAAGACAGGCTGTAGCTGTAGACTGAACTCCAGCCTAAAAACCACAGTGCGCCCAAATAAATGGCGTAAGTGATGAGGGTGTTTGCGCCCCCAGCGGCTAAAAACCTAAGAATTAACGGCACGTAAAAATTCGTCGTAATCCCGTATGTAATCATCGGCATCGTAATAATCCGAGGCAAACACCAGCAACACGGCATCCGGCGAGTAATCGTACTGTATGCCCCACACCATGGGCGGCAGATGCAGCCCCTCAGAAGGCGAGTCCAGCACAAATTCTTGACGATTCGTGCCATCATCGGTCACTACGCGCACCGAGCCATGCACCGCAATTAAAAACTGATGGCATTGGTAATGGGCATGCTCACCGCGGGTTTCGGCCGTAGGCACATCAAACACCAGAAAATAACGCTCGGGTGTAAAAGGAATGTCACGCATGAATTCCCCAGCAGAAAGGCTGCCACGCATATCAGGCACGGTACGCATTTGATGCAGCTTCACGCCTTCTACTTGGGTGTGATGGCTAACCGGCACTAAAGCGGTGGGGGCGGCGCTGCGGGTGGAGTGCCCAGTGGGCGTATTCACATAGCCCATAATCTTCGCGGGGTTCCCCACCACAATGGCATTGGGTGGCACGTTTTTTGTGACTACCGCCCCGGCCCCAATCATGGCATTCGCCCCAATGGTAATACCCGCCAAAATGGTGGCATTCGCGCCTATAGACGCACCATGCTGCACTAGGGTTTGATCAAAACGCTCGGGGTACACCTTACTGCGGGGAAATAAATCATTCGTAAAGGTGGCATTGGGCCCCACAAACACATCATCGGCCAAACGCACGCCATCCCACAGCTGCACGCCGGATTTCACCGTGACTCTATCGCCCACCACCACATCGTTTTCAATCAATACGTGATCGCAGATATTACAATCCGCCCCAATACGCGCCTCCGGCAGCACATGAGCAAAAGCCCAAATACGGGTGTTTTCACCAATATGTGGGCTTTCGCACAAGCCGCGTTCGTGGACGAAGTAATTAGTGCTCATGGTGCTTTGCCGTTTTGAAATGGTGGGTGTTTAAGGTAATCGCCAAGGGCCGCCCCTTGGTGTTTTCATAAGTGCGCCACGCATAGGAGCCCACAATGCCTAAGCCCAATAAATTTAACGAACCCAAAAAAGTGAGCATCACCATGATAGCGGCATAGCCCGGCACATACACCGCGCCCGAGAGCCGAGCAAACAACACAAATAGCGCCACCAGCCCAGAAATAATAGAGCCAAAAGCACCAATGCGTATCAGCAAACGTATAGGCAAATCACTGAAAGAGAAAATGCTATCCATCAGATAGTTGATCTTCTTTGCCAGCGTCCACGCCGAGCTGCCATGCTCACGCGCTTGGCGGTGATAAGGCACGGTTTTACGTCTAAAGCCCATCCAAAACACTTGCGCTACCAAGGAGGAATGGCGCTCCTCTAATTGCAGTAATTGATCTCTAAAGACTTTGTTGCAGCCAAAAATATCCACTCCACCCATGGGCATGGCGGGCACCACATAGCGGCGATAGGCTCCCCAAAATAGCTCGGCGGGTAAGCGCTGCATAAAGGGATCATCGCGCTGCTCTCGCACACCAATGGTCACATCGGCTTCATCTGCACGTAAGGCCTGAGCCATCTCTACAATCAGCTCCGGCGGCTCTTGTAAATCCGCTGCCATTACACCGAAATATTCCCCCTTGGCCGCCGCCAAGCCTTGGCGTATCGCCGCAAAGGAGCCGAAGTTGCGGCTCAGCAATAATAGCTGCGCGGGAAAGTCCTGCAAGGGGAGCTGCTCTTTTAAGAGTTCATAGCAGCGATCTGGGCTGCCATCGACCACAAATACCGCTTCAAAAGGCTGCAGCTGCGCATGCAGCTGGCTTACCGCCTGCAGTAAATCAGGCAGGGAGCCTTCGTTTTTATAAACCGGAATAATTAACGAAAACATACGGCAGAGATAAAGAAGGTTTTTACCGCATCAATCACGGTATCCACTTGCTCTTGCGTCATGCCCGGATAGCAGGGCAAAGACAACACTTGCTCACACGCTGCTTCACTAATGGGTAGGGCAGGCTGTGCCGGGTAGGCTGGCTGGGCGGTATCCGCTAAGGGGTAGTGCACATCGGTGGCCACACCCAAAGCCTTCAAGTGCTTAGCTAAGGCGTCACGCTGCGGCGTGCGCACCACGTATAAATGCGCCACGTAATCGTCACCCACCGAAACGGGAAGAGTCAGACCGGCTATTTGGGCAAAGGCGGTGTTATAACGCACCGCAATGGCACGGCGTTGGGCGTTATTTCTATCCAGTTTTGGTAGTTTGGTGCGTAGCACCGCGGCTTGTAATTCATCTAAGCGACTATTACGGCCACCGGGCACAGAGACGGTGTATTTAGTAGACCAGCCGTATTGGCGCAACTGCCGCACTCGCTCAATAAGGGCAGTGTTATCGGAGCACACTGCGCCGCCATCCCCAAGCGCACCTAAGTTTTTTGTAGGGTAAAAGCTAAAACAGGCGATATCGCCAAAGCTGCCCACCTTTTTACCTGCCACCCGTGCACCATGGGCCTGCGCGCAATCTTCTACAATAGCGACGCCAAACTGTTTCGCCACTTTTACTAAGCCCTCAATGGGCCCCGCTTGACCGTATAAATGGGTCACTATCATCGCCTTAGGCAGCGGCTGCTGTGCCTCCTGCAAAGCGTGCAGCTGCTTTTCTAAGCGCACCGGACACACCGCCAGCCTATGCGGGCCAATTTCCACATACAGCGGCGTAGCCCCCACCAAATGAATGGCCGTACTACCATAAAAGCCCGCATTGGCCGCACAGGCCACCACATCGCCTGGCCCAATCTCCAACGCCTTTAGCGCCAGCTCCAAGGCATCTGTGCCATTACCCAAACCCACACAATGCGCCACCCCCACATACGCTGCAAACTCCTTCTCAAAGCTTTCTGTTTCCTTCCCTAATACATACCAATGACTCTCCACCACCCGCTGCATAGGAGTGATCAAATCAAACTCAGCATTCACAGTTTGGGCACAGAATAAGGGGATCATGGCAGGGCTCTTTCGGGGAAATAGGTAAATAAGGGTAATTATTGCATAAATGCGGTCAGACCGGTATCAGACCGGTTGTTAGACCGGGCACGGCCCGGCCTCTACAGGGGGAATTGGCAACATCATCGGCGATACCCCCTGTAGATATCGGCCCATGGCCGATATGACGCCCCGCCAATATGATAAAATCCCCCCATCATCCATTTCCGGCAGTCCCCAGTGAATTCCACCCCCAAAAGCAGCCCCTTATCAGAGGTGTTATTAGCCTCTGCCACCCAAATTCAAGAAGTGCTTGAAGGCGCCTCGCTGCGCGATGCGATTGCACGCACGCCGGCTCATTTGCGGGCGGCCTCGCAAGCGCATAGCTTTTATGTGATGCGACACCTAGGTTTGGCCCAAGAGCTGCGCCGCATCATGGTTCCCAAACAACCCAAAGACCCATTATTCAACGCCCTCCTCCTACAATTAATTTTACTCGTAGGAGCGGCCCATGGCCGCGACTCCTCAGCCCCCCTCTACACCGTACATACGGTGGTGGACCAGGCTGTAGAGGCGGCGCAATCCAAGCCCGCCTTGCGCGCCTCCAAAGGTTTATTAAATGCTGTGTTGCGCCGCTTTGATCGTGAGCATGACAAATTAATGGCACAGGCTCTGAAAAAGCCCACCGCACGCTGGAATCATCCGCAGTGGTGGATTAACCGCCTCAAAAAATCGTACCCCCATAATTGGGAAGAGATTCTGACTATCGCCAATACGCCACCGCCACTGAGCCTACGGGTTAACAGACGCCGTTGCAGCGTAGAAAAGCTCTTAGCCACATTTAAAGAGGCCGGTATAGAGGCGTGGAGCCCGGGTAATTACACCGTGGTGTTGGCGCAGCCCAAACCGGTGCAGCAGCTGTCGGGCTTTGCTGAAGGGTGGTGGTCAGTGCAAGACAGCTCCGCACAAATTGCGGGGGAATTACTGCCGGTAGCTGATGGTATGCGGGTTTTAGATGCTTGCGCGGCGCCTGGCGGTAAAACCGCCCACCTCTTAGAGCGCGCTGATTTACAACTGTTAGCTTTAGATGTAGATGAGCAGCGTTTGAGTTTGGTGGGAGAAGGATTACAGCGTTTAGGCGTAGACTCAGACCAAGTGCATTACCAAGCCGCCGCCGCCCAAGACCTAGACAGTTGGTGGGATGGTCAGCCCTTTGATGCCATTTTGGCCGATGTGCCGTGTACGGCTTCAGGCATAGTGCGTAGGCACCCGGATATCCGCTGGCTGCGCCGCGATACCGATATTACTGCTACAGCCGCGCTACAAGCTGATATCCTAAAGGCTCTATGGTCTACATTAAAAACGGGTGGGCATTTGTTATATGTTACGTGTTCTTTGTTTCCTGCCGAAGGGCAGGCGCAAATAGATCGCTTTATGGCACACCACCCTGATGCCACCTTACTGCCGCAGTCGCCCGGCCAAGTGTTGCCTGCCATTGATACTCCCCAGCAGGCTGGCGGTGATGGTTTTTATTATGCGTTATTACATAAACAGCCTTAAATACCTCACGGTAATTATTCTCAGTATTTGCCTACTCAATGTGGCACACCCTCAAACGGTAGAGGATATCACCGTCTTCATAGGCGCTGGCTCTTCCCGTGACGCAGGAGCGGTCGATGACCGCGATCACAGCGATGAAAAACTCTTCATCGATGCCGATATTGATTTTGAGTTCAGCGATGAGCTGCGCGCCGTCGCCCTAAAAGGCGTGCCGCTGCATTTCACGGCCGACGTAGAAATCAGCACCGAGCGCTGGTGGTGGTTTGATAAAACAGAGATCAAAGAAAGCCAAACGTGGCGGGTGGTTTATAATACCTTAACTCGCCAATGGCGCGTGGGCACTGGCGATTTGCTTTTGCCTGAGCCCTCCTTAGCCGATGCTACCTATCCCATGCGTCATATACGCAATTGGGCCGTGGCCTATGTGGTGGATTTAGACCCCGATAAAACCTATCACGGTAGATTGCGCTTACGCTTAGACACCTCTTTACTCACTAGGCCTTTACAGGTAGATGCCATCAATGGCCGCGCCTGGTCTTTGGTTACCCCATGGAAAAACTTCAGCTTCTCCGTAGACGCGCTCCAGCCCTAATTCGTTGGACCTTGCGCTTTGCTCTCATTATTGCGGGCATCAGTGCGGTGGCCTTATTAGGCTTATTGGTGTGGTCTACGGCAAATGCCTCACGCTTTGCTCAGCATTATGATGTGTTACTGCTGCTAAACGTGGTGTTAGCCTTTGCGCTGATTTTATGGGTGCTTATTTTAAGTCTAAGGCTGTGGCGCCAAATACGCAGGCGGCAGTTTGGTGCGCGTATGACAGCGCGTTTTGCCTGGTATTTCACCCTCATAGGCATTATCCCTGGCGTTGTCATTTATATCTTATCGGTGCAGTTTCTCTCTAAATCCATTGAGTCGTGGTTTAACGTGCGCGTAGATACGGCCTTAGAGTCAGGTTTGAGCTTAGGCCGTACCGCCTTAGATCATCAGTTAAATGATGTGGAGCAGCGCGCTCAGCGTTTAGTGAAGGGCTTAGAGCAAAATAATGGCGATGTGGCTACAGCGCTAAGCGTGTTGCGTGAAAATGTGGGTGTGGCCGATGCCATTATTTTTACTGCTGCTGGCCGGTTGGTGGCTTTTTCTTCTGATGATTATGGCACCTTAGTGCCCAGTTTGCCGCCGCAATCAGTGATGAATCAGTTGCGGGTGCGCGATACTTATGCCGTAGTAGAAGTGGATGAAAGCGTACCCAATGACATGGGGTTACGGCTGCGCGTGGTGCTGCCTTTAATAGATCAAAACAATCCAAGCGCCTTGGGCTTACAGGGCGTGAATCCCGATAGACGTTGGTTGCAAGTGATGCAGCCCGTACCTGAAAAATTAGCTCGCCAAGCCAATCAAGTGCAGCAAGGCTATAGAGATTACCAAGAGTTGGCGTTATCTCGTGCCGGTTTGGGTAAACTTTATAATATTACGTTGACCTTAGCCTTGGTGTTAGCGGTGTTTGCGGCGGTGGCGGCGGCCATTGCTTTGTCGCGCCGCTTAGTACGGCCCTTGCTTACCTTAGCCGGAGGCACGCAGGCGGTAGGGGTGGGGGATTACAGGCCTCTACCTGAAAACACAGTGCCTGCCAGTGATGAAATTGGCCAGCTCACGCGCTCGTTTAATGCCATGACCCGTCAATTAGATGAAGCGCGCCGTGCCGTAGAAAATAACCGTCGCCAGTTGGAACGCTCTAATGTGTACTTAGAGTCGGTACTTAGCCACCTGTCCTCAGGTGTGCTGGTATTTGATGATGGCTTTAGACTCACGCGCTTTAACGAAGGGGCACAAAGTATTTTACAGGTAGATTTAACCGATCTTATGGGCCTGCGTCTTAGCCAAAACCCGGCTGTGGCCGATTTTGATGCGCATATTTGGCATGCTTTTGCTGAGCATGCGGCGGTGGAATCCGAGCGCGCCCATTGGCAGCAACAGTTTGAAACCCAAGTGGCCACCACGCACGACGTAGAGCCCAACACCATCACCTTATTAGCGCGGGGCACCAGTCTAATCGTGGGTGAAAAGCGCAATGGCTATTTAGTGGTTTTTGATGATATTAGCGATGTGATCTCTGCCAGCCGTTTAGTGGCGTGGGGTGAGGTGGCGCGCCGCTTGGCGCACGAAATTAAAAACCCACTTACTCCCATACAACTGTCTGCTGAGCGCTTAGCCATGCGGCTTACTGATAAACTAGATGAACGCGATGCGGGCATGCTCACCCGGTCTACCAACACCATTATTAATCAGGTGGCTTCCTTAAAAAAAATGGTGGAAGACTTCCGTGAATACGCCCGCACCCCCCCAGCACAAATGCAAGCGGTGGATATCAACGCCTTAATCAGTGACGTGTTAAACTTATACGGGTGGGATCCACAAACACAAACCGCCGCGTATAATCAGCATATACAACTACAAATTAATTTGTTTGATGGTTTGCCTTTAGTGGAAGGAGACCCCACACAGTTACGGCAAATATTCCATAATTTACTCAGTAATGCCACAGATGCCCTAGAGCAAGATCAAAGCCAGCCCAATCCTTGTATTGTGGTGCGCACTAGTCTGACGCAAACAGGCCCAGATAATACCCAGCCTGCAGTGCGTTTAGTGGTATCTGATAATGGTCCTGGCTTTGATGAAAGTATGCTTTCACGTGTGTTTGAGCCCTATATCACCACTAAGACCACGGGAACGGGGTTGGGTTTAGCCATAGTTAAAAAAATTATTGACGAACATGGTGGTAAAATTGACATTGCCAATCGCCAAGAGGGGGGGGCGCGTATCTCAATATTATTTACGTGTCTAGCCAATACGGCAGAAAATCGGCATAATAAATCAGCAGGGTAGTTAATAAATTAAATGCCTAAAAAACGTAGGGACGGTTTATGGCCAGAATTCTGGTAGTTGATGACGAAGTAGGTATCCGCGAGCTTTTATCGGAGATCTTGTACGAAGAGGGTCACTCCGTAGAAGTGGCTGAAAATGCTGCCGCCGCGCGCGCCGCGCGCTTACGCAGTAGGCCAGAGCTTGTGTTGCTCGATATCTGGATGCCTGACACAGACGGTGTGAGTCTACTCAAAGAGTGGGCCATGCAGGGTTTATTAGATATGCCGGTAATCATGATGAGTGGCCACGCCACCGTAGATACCGCTATGGAAGCCACGCGCATAGGCGCGGTTGATTTCCTCGAAAAGCCCATTTCCATGCAAAAGCTGCTCGATGCCGTTACCAAAGGCCTCACCAGCACCGTACAGGTCCCCAAAGACCTCGCCGGAGCCGCTGCAGTGCCTGCAGGTGGAGCCCTAAAAACCCCTAACCAATCCCCCCAATGGGAAGCCGCCCATGGTCGCGATCCAGCCGCCATCCCCCAAACCCCAGAAGACCCTTCCTACCTTGGCCCCATCTCCCTAGAGCTACCTCTGCGCGAAGCCCGCGATGAATTCGAGCGCATCTACTTCGAATTCCACCTTGAGCGTGAAAGTTACAGCATGACTCGCGTCTCCGAACGCACCGGCCTAGAGCGCACCCACCTCTACCGTAAGCTCAAGCAGCTAGGTATAGATGCTTCCGCCCGCCGTCGGCAGTTGCAAGAAGAGCAGAAAAACAAATAATTGGTGGTGATTAGATCGGCCGTGGGCCGACATCTACAGGGGGCCTCTTCCACCGATGCTTGATATGGGCACAAACACCTCATTCCCTCGGCGTTGAATGCCGCTGCGCCACGCATGGCCGTAGGCCACTTCTATGCTGAGGTGTATGGTGCCGTCCATATGGCGTTGGCCGTCTAGGGCTTGGAGTAGCCGCAGAAAATCAGCGCGGCCCATGGGGTGCCGTAGGGGGTTAGGGTTGCCACCCAAGGCTTGCACGTCTTGTATAAGCGCTTCAGCGGTTTTGTAGGTGAGGGTGATCACTTCTTGGTCCATTACCGGATCGCTAAAGCCGTGCTGCAGCATCATGTCACCATAATCATGCATATCCACAAAATCCAAGGTCGCTGTTTGTATATCCGCGCTGTGTAGTGCTGTGCGCAGCTCTTGCAGGGTAGTGGGGCCAAAAGTGGAAAACATCGCCAATCTTTCCGGCGCTAATAAACGGCGCCACTCTTCAAATACCTGCTCAGGGTCTGGGTGCCAGTGCAAGGCCAAATTCGACCAAATCAAATCAAAAGACTGCGGTGCTAGGCCAGTTTTAGCCATGTCGGCTTCTACGAATACGGGGCTATTTTGTGCCTTTTTACGCAATCTTTGCCATAGACTAGGTTCATAGCCATGGCGCTGTTCAGCCACTTTTAGCAGCGCGGGGCTGTGATCTACCCCCACGTATTCCATATCCACATAACGCGCCCGCAGCGGATCGATGGCATGGCCTGCACCGCAGCCCGCATCGAGAATTTTTTCTGGTTGTAGGCGTATATAACTCAGGCGCTGCAGCATGCGTTGAGCAATTTCACCGTATAAAAATTGCGCCGCATCTAAAGGTGCACGGCGGTTAAATTGAGCAATCACGTGTTGGGCGTTAATAGAGCGGGATTGGGGCATGTGGGGGCCTTTATTGATTAATACCTAAGGGCATATTATGGCTGATTTCATTCTTTCTAGCGACACGTGGCGTTTTTTATTGTGGTTAGACGTACTGCGGGCGCGGGTGCCTACCGCTTGTGTGCTGTGCAAAAGTCGCACTAAAGGAGGCGGTCTTTGTGCGGCGTGTACAGATGATTGGCACTATAGATATGAACAGGTGCGCTGGCGCTGCCAACGGTGTAAAGTAGCGCAGTTGGGAGGAGCGCCACGAGTTGAGACGCAGTGTCAACGTTGTGTGGATCACCCCTTAGCTTTGCGGCAATTAGCAGTAGCTTTTGATTATATGATGCCTTTAGATAGTTTGATTTGGCGCTTTAAGTCACATCATCAATTACGTTTAGCGCCGGTATTAGCGCGCATGATGGTGCAGGCTATTTTGCGTGATGGTTGTGCCTTGCCACCGAATACGGTGGTGGCTTATATACCATCACGGCCTAGTGCTTTACGCCGTCGAGGATTTAACCCGGCCGCTGAGTTAGCCCGCTATGTAGCCCGTTTATTAGGGTTACGTTTAGCTTATAGTGCCTTTGCGGTGGTGGAGGAATCCAACCAACGGGCGCAAAAAAACCGTAATTTAGCCGATAGATGGACCTATGCGCAGCAAGCCTTTAGTTGGCGTCTCAGTCCCAAACAGCCGTCACCCGCATCGTTATTAATCGTAGATGACGTCTACACCACCGGCAGCACCCTACACGGCGCCGCCCATTGTGCCATGCAGCATGGCGTACAGCAGGTTTATGGGGTCACCCTTGCCCGGGTACCTTGGTTTTTATAGAGAGATAACAGTGTTCCACATCATTTTAGTTTCACCCGCCATCCCGCCAAATACTGGCAATGTCATCCGCTTAGCGGCCAATACCGGCTCGCAGTTGCATTTGGTCGAGCCGTTGGGTTTTAGGCTGGAAGACAGCAAACTAAAGCGCGCGGGTTTGGATTATCATGAATGGGCCAAGGTGCAGGTACATAACGATTTGCCCACCGCCTTAGCCGCCACCGGCGCTCCGGCTGAGCGCTGCTTTGCTTTTACTACCAAAGGCTCGTCTTTACTGGGTAGTCAGCAATTCGCTGAGGGCGATGTGTTCGTCTTCGGCTGCGAAACCGCCGGCCTACAGCCCGAACAAGTGGCGCTCTTTGCACCCCCTCAACGCATACGCCTGCCCATGCTTCCCGGGCAGCGCAGCTTGAATCTGTCTAATGCCGTGGCAGTGGCAGTGTTTGAAGGCTGGCGACAGGTAGGCTATGAAGGAGGCGTATAATCCACCCCCTGTAGATATCGGCCCACGGCCGATATGACCCGCCCCACCCCCTGTAGATGTCGGCCCACGGCCGATATGACCATTAATGCATAGCTGTTAGATCATTTTTAGCATTACTGAATTGCTAATTATTACCGACAATGGGTTAGTTATTGAATCTCTACTCAGTCGAGGATACCCATGCGTACAAAAGTTGCAATTATAGGTGCAGGCCCTTCAGGGTTATTATTAGGCCAGATCTTAGCTAAAAATGGCATTGATAATGTTATTTTAGAGCGTAAAACGGGTGAGTACGTGTTAGGGCGTATTCGCGCGGGTGTATTGGAAAGTGTAACCGTAGAAGGCTTAGAACGTGCTGGCGTTACTAAGAACTTAGAAAAGCATGGCTTAATTCATGAAGGCTGTGAGCTGGAATACAATGGCGTAAATGTACGCATTGATTTTGAAAAGCTGGTGGATCGCCACGTGGTGGTGTATGGCCAAACCGAAGTCACTCGTGACTTAATGGAAGCCCGTGCAGCTACGGGTGGTACCACCATTTATGAAGCGGATAATGTAGTGCCGCACGATGTAGACACAGACAGTCCCTACATCACCTACACCAAAGACGGCCAAGAGCATCGTTTAGACTGTGACTTTGTGGCCGGCTGTGATGGTTTTCACGGCGTGTCGCGTAAAACCATTCCGTCTGACATCCTAAAAACCTACGAGCGTGTGTATCCTTTTGGCTGGTTAGGTTTAATGGCCGATACCCCACCTGTGACGGATGAGTTACTCTATCTTCAGCATGAGCGTGGTTTTGTATTGTGTAGCCAACGCTCCAAAACGCGTAGCCGTTACTACTTACAAGTCCCCCTTACCGATAAAATCGAAGATTGGTCTGATGAGCGTTTCTGGGATGAACTCAAAACCCGTATAGGGCCTGAGCGTGCGGCTAAATTAGTTACCGGCCCCAGCATTGAGAAAAGTATTGCACCCTTACGCAGCTTTGTGACCGAGCCCATGCGCTATCACAACCTTTTCCTCGCAGGTGATGCCGCGCACATTGTGCCACCTACCGGTGCTAAAGGCTTAAACCTTGCAGCCAGCGATGTACTCTATTTATCAGACGCTTTCATTGATTTCTACCAAAACAACAGCAAAGCGGGCATTGAAAGCTACTCGGCGCGTGCCTTAAAGCGTATTTGGGGTGCAGAGCGCTTCTCTTGGTACATGACCCAAATGCTACATACCTTCCCCGATCTAGACAGTTGGGATAGCCAAATGCAGGCAGCTGAATTTAATCAGCTGCTCAACTCAGAGTATGCGCAGTATGCATTAGCAGAAAACTACGTGGGCCTGCCGTATTAGTAGTTAAGGCTAATATTTAAGACAACCAAGCTAAAGGAGTCAACAATGAGAGCTAATTTATTTGCATGGTGCAAAGGCGCGGCCTTCGTCGCTTTGCTTAGCGTGCCTTTAACCGGCGCTAGCGAAGAGGCAAAGCTGTGGAAAGATGGACCTAGCGCTTATCAAAACAGCTGTTTTTACTGTCATGATGAAGGGCAGGTGGGGCCTGAGCTCAAAGGGCGTAACTTGCCTGAAGCGTATATTACAGCCATCGCACGTAGTGGTTTGAAGGCCATGCCGGCTTTTCCTCAGTCGCATATAGATGATGAGTCGTTGGCTTTGGTTGCTAAGTATATTTCTGAAGCACCTGCTACAGCTACAGCAAAAGCAGAAGCAGCTACCATTAAAAAATAGGGCGGAGGCCAATTATGCATAGCGATACAAATAAGCAGCGTAGGCAAGTGCTCAAAGGCATGGCTGCAGGGGGCGCCTTAGTCTCCTCGGCTTCGCTTTGGGCTTCTGCGGCTCAAGCCAATGTTAAGCACCGCGCAGCGGCTCCTTTATACGCTGTCATTAGTCCAGATGCTGCGGGCAAGCGTTTTTTAGCCGGTATTAATGCTAAAAGAGCTACACCCTTAGCGGCGCAGCAGGTGCTACATAGCAGCACACAAATGCCATTTATCACGCAGCTACAAGCCTTACTGGCAGATAAACAGCCCAAGCGTTTAGTGGCATTAGTCGATGATGCCAGTGCGACCTTGATTATTGATTTAGCCCGTGATGTGAGTGCGCATTTGGTGTGGCAAGAGCATCATACTGAAGCAGGCGGCCACTACGTGTCGTTTTTGCTTGAAGCGTAATAAATACTAAAGAAAAGGATTCGTTATGAAAAATGATGTCTTACCACAAGGTGTAGAGCTAGCTGATTTTCAAAAAGCCGTAGCTGAGTTTACTGAATTACTGGGTGCAGAAAATGTGTTAGACGATAAGGCGCAAATACAGCCTTACGTTAAAATTATGATGTCAGTGCCAGATGCTGAGCACACCCCATCTGTGGCACTAACTGCCACTAGCGTTGAAGAAATTCAAGGCATACTTAAAATCTGTAATCAGTATAAGATTCCTGTTTGGACAATTTCTACTGGGCGTAACTTTGGTTATGGCTCGGCCGCTCCGGTAGCACGTGGACAGGTGATTTTAGATCTGAAAAAGATGAATAAAATCATTCATGTGGATGCCGATTTAGGTACCGCTTTAGTTGAGCCCGGCGTGACGTACAAGCAGCTCTATGATTACCTAGAAGAAAATGACATTCCCTTAATGTTGTCCTTCTCCGCGCCGTCTGCCATTGCGGGCCCCTTAGGTAACACCATGGATAGGGGTGTGGGTTATACCCCCTACGGCGAGCATTTTATGATGCAGTGCGGTATGGAGCTAGTACTGGCCAATGGTGAAGTATTACGTACCGGTATGGGTAGTGTAGAAGGCGATACCGCTTGGCAGGTGTTCAAATGGGGCTATGGTCCTACTTTAGATGGCATGTTTACGCAGTCTAATTATGGTATCTGTACCAAGCTTGGTTTTTGGCTCATGCCTAAGCCACCGGTATATAAGCCGTTTGAAATTCAGTTTGAAGAAGAGTCCGATATTTCCGATATTGTGGAAATGATCCGTCCCTTACGTATTTCGCAAGTAATTCCCAACTCAGTGGTGATTGCCAATATTTTGTGGGAGGCTTCCACCGCTAACACCGAACGCAGCGAGTACACCACTGAGCCCGGCGCCACACCTGATAGCATCTTGAAGCAAATTCAAAAAGACAAAGGCTTAGGTGCTTGGAACGTGTATGCCGCTTTATACGGCACCCAAGAACAGGTAGATGTTAACTGGAATATTGTTAAAGCCGCGGTAGAAAAGCTCGGTAAAGGTAAATTGATTACCGAAGAGGAAGCCGGTGGCACACAGCCCTTCCAGTATAGGGCTGAGCTCATGTCAGGCGTGCCCAATTTGCAAGAGTTTGGGCTGTATAACTGGCGTGGCGGTGGTGGTTCTATGTGGTTTGCCCCCGTTACCCAAGCCAAAGGCAGTGAGTGCGATAAGCAGCGCGGCTTAGCCAAAAAGATTCTCAATAAACACGGCCTGGATTATGTGGGCGAGTTTATTGTGGGTTGGCGTGATATGCACCACGTGATTGATGTGCTCTATGACCGCACTAACCCCGAAGAAACTGAGCGTGCGAATGCGTGCTTTAATGAGCTGCTTGATGAGTTTGCTAAAGAGGGTTACTCGGTATATCGTGTTAATACGGCTTTCCAAGATAAAGTGGCGGAGATTTATGGCCCCGTAAAACGTCAGGTTGAGCATGCCATTAAAAAAGCCTTAGATCCAAACAATATTTTGGCCCCCGGCAAAAGTGGTATTAGCTTAGAGAATGACATCTCTCTTAAGGAGGCATAACCAATGAATACGGTTCAATTACTCATTAACGGCCAGCAGCGCGACGCGGCTGGTCAAAAAACCTTCAGCCGCCTAAGTCCTTTAAACGGCGAGGTAGCTACGGTAGCCGCCGCAGCACAAAAAGAAGACGTGCAAGCGGCGCTAGAGGCGGCAGAAAAAGCCTTTCCTGTTTGGTCTGCCCTAGGCCCCACCGAGCGCCGCATGCGCTTACTCAAAGCGGCTGATCTTATGGATGCTCGTGCGCCTGAGTTTATTGCTACCGCACGCCAAGAAACCGGTTCCACCAATTCTTGGTATGGCTTTAATGTGCATCTCTCCGCCAATATCTTGCGCGAAGCCGCTGCCATGACCACGCAAATTGATGGCAGCCTGATCCCCACAGATGTAGCGGGTAATATGTCTATGGGCATGCGCGTGCCGTGCGGGGTGGTAGTAGGTATTGCACCTTGGAATGCGCCTGTTATCTTAGCCACACGTGCTGTGGCCATGCCGTTGGCTTGTGGTAATACCGTTATTCTTAAAGCGTCTGAAATCAGCCCGGCCACCCATGCTCTGATTGGGCAGGTATTGCATGAGGCGGGTTTAGGTGATGGCGTAATTAACGTGATCACCAATGACCCCAAAGATGCCGCTGAGGTGGTTGAGCAGCTCATTGCATACCCCGCAGTAAAGCGCATTAACTTTACGGGCTCCACCCATGTGGGCCGCATTATTGCCACCACAGCAGCTAAATACCTCAAGCCCGTATTATTAGAGCTGGGCGGTAAAGCGCCGGTGGTGGTGTGTAACGATGCCGACTTAGACCAAGCCGTAGCCGGTGTGGCTTTTGGGGCTTTCTTTAATCAAGGCCAGATTTGCATGTCTACGGAGCGTTTGATTGTAGAGGCCGATATCGCCGATGCCTTCTTAGAAAAGCTAGTGGCTAAAATCAAAACCATTAAGGCCGGCTCTCCGGACGACGATGAAAACACCTTTGCTTATCTAGAAAGCCCCGAGTCCGCCCAACGCATCAAAGCCTTAGTGGAAGATGCGGTGGCTAAAGGCGCAACGTTGCCTGTGCCCCTACAAGTCGAGGGCCCGTTGATGCACCCGGTGGTGGTAAATGGCATTACCCCAGAGATGGAGCTTTACGCCGCTGAGTCTTTTGGGCCAGTGGTTACCATGACCACGTTTACTTCGGATGAAGAAGCCCTACGCTTAGCCAATGATACCGATTATGGCTTGTCATCGGCCGTGTTTAGTCAAAATATTAATCGTGGTTTAGCCATTGCCAAAGGCATCGACAGCGGTATTTGTCACATTAATGGTCCTACCGTGCATGACGAAGCGCAGGCGCCTTTTGGTGGTTCTAAAAATAGTGGTTATGGTCGTTTTGGTAGTAAATCTGCTATTAACGAGTTTACGGAACTGCGTTGGATTACCCTCCAGACGGAGCCGCGTCAGTACCCACTATAAGCCGTACTTTTTATGAAAACCACGCCGCCCGTAGAATTATCGGCACGGCATAAATTATTGCTACCGGCTCTTTTAGCGGTAGCAATTTTTATGCAAATGCTAGATGTCACTGTATTAAATACGGCCTTGCCCGCTATTGCTCGTGATTTAAACCAGTCTGCCCTCAATATGCAGTCGGTCATTGTGAGCTATGTGTTAACGGTGGCCTTATTTATCCCCATTAGTGGTTATTTAAGTGATCGCTTTGGAACGCAGCGGATTTTTACGCTGGCTATAGGGCTGTTTGTGTTGGGTTCTTTGCTCTGTGCTTTAGCCATGAGCCTCAATCAGCTAGTGGCAGCGCGGGTGGTGCAAGGTTTAGGGGGCGCATTATTAACCCCCGTAGCACGCTTAGCTTTAATGAAAAGCTTTGATCAAGCCCAGCTGATGCGAGCCTTAAATTATGCGGTGATGCCGGCGTTACTCGGGCCCATGTTAGGGCCGTTGGTGGGCGGCTATTTAGTAGAGCACGCCAGCTGGCATTGGATTTTTCTTATGAATCTGCCCATTGGGCTGCTGGCAATGGCGGTAGGCTGGAAGGTGATGCCTAACTTTACGGATAACAGCACGCGTTTAGATGGAGTGGGTATGCTGCTATTTGCTAGCAGTGCTTTTTTACTCACGCTAGGGGTGGAGCTCAGCGGTGAGCAATGGCCGGTGGCCGTGTCTTTAGGCGTGATTGCGCTGGGCTTGGCGTTGCTGTGGCTTTATAAAAAATACGCCACCCATAAACCCGATGCCATTTATCCGCTTAACCTCTTAGCGGTACGCACCTTTAGGGTGGGTTTAAACGGTAATCTGATTACCCGTATTGGTATTGCCTCCATTCCTTTATTATTGCCTTTGTTGTTTCAGGTGATCTTTGGCTACAGCCCCATAGAGGCCGCTTGGTTATTAGTGCCTATGGCTGTTGCTGCCATGGTGGGTAAACCGTTATTGGGGCCTCTACTCCATGCGGTGGGCTATAGAAAAGTCCTTATTTGGAATACTTTCCTTATAGGGCTGCTTATTGTGTCTTTGTCTACTATTGGGCAGCACACGCCTAAGGCACTCATTGTGGCCCATTTATTGTTGATGGGTTTAGCCAATTCCATTCAGTTTACCGCCATGAGTACGTTAACCTTGGCGAATTTACGCCCCGCGCAAAAAAGCAGTGGTAATAGTTTAATGGCGGTCAATCAGCAGCTGGCCATGGGCTTAGGCACGGCCTTGGGTGCTATGTTTTTGCGTTTGAGTCATGATTTGCCTTGGGTGGGGGATGATAGCTACAAAGCCTTTCAACTCACGTTTGTCATCATAGGGTTGATTACGGTGAGTTCGGCTTGGGTGTTTAGCCGCTTGCATCGTTGGGATGGCGATGCCATGGCACAGCGCAATCATTAAGCTTAGTTGGTAGGCTGCGGATAATGTTTAGCGGCTATCTCTTTAATCACTTGTGCGGTTTTAGTTTGTAGCTTTGAGGGCAAGCGTTTGGAGGAGTAAGCAAGATAAATACGATTGATAAGGGTGGGTTCCACAATAGGAATAGCGCGCAGCAGCCGGCGTTGCGGGATAAAATCCAGCACAGATTTAGATAAAATAGCGGCTCCCATGCCTTCGGCTAAGATTTGCGTAATCACCCCCACGCTGTTGACCTCTAATTCCACATGCGGTTTTAAATTAATTTTTAGCATTTCACGTTCTAAAAGCAGTCTGAAACTGTTAGAGACGCTGGGCATAACCAGTGGTACATCAGCTAGTTCTTTCAGAGTGATATGATCTTTGCCTTTGCTGTAGGGGCTATTTTGGCTGCTAATTAAATAGAGGCTTTCTTCGGCGAGTAGCTCAGTTTCCAAGTGCTGTGAAGAGGAGGGATTATAAAGTACGCCAATAGTAATGCGTCCTAAATGAATGGCCTCTTCTAAATTAACAGTTAAAGCTTCCATGAGGGTGAGCTGCGCATCAGGAAAGTCGCTCCTAAAACGTTTCACCACATCTAAAGAAATAATACGACCAAAGGTGGGTGGCAGCCCTAAATTCATATGGCCTGAAAGCTTGCCATCAGAAAGGCACAAGTCTTCTTGGGCTTGTTCTAACTGTTGCAAAATTAAGCGGCTGTGTTTGAGTAAGGTCTTGCCGGCATCGGTTAAGACCACACCTCGGCCATGCCGAATGAGTAAATTTTGATGTAAATCGGTTTCTAGTTTGCGTATTTGGCGGCTTAATACCGGCTGAGCCACATCAATAAGCTCTGCAGCACGTGTATAGCTACCCAGTTCAGCCACATGAGTAAAGTATCGAAGCTGTTTTAAATCCATGATGTTCTCTGTGCGCTGTTGTACGGAGCTATGTATTTTTGGCATAGCTGATAGAGGGGGATTGCATTGTTAATTTCTGCGTAGCATGGGATAAAGGTATGGGTATATAAATGTATTCATAAATACACCACAGAATACACTACAGATATTATGGAGTATCTATGGCTAATCAATATAGCATTCCTTGTATTTTAATGCGTGGAGGCACCTCTAAGGGGCCCTTTTTTTATGCAAAAGATTTACCTAAAGATATCGCAGCACGTGATGCCTTGTTATTAGGAGCCATGGGCTCACCCGATAGGCGTCAAATCGATGGGGTGGGGGGGGCGCATTCTCTTACTAGTAAGGTGGGCATTGTAGATGTGAGTGAAACAGACGAAGCCGATCTCACCTTTTTATTTGCGCAGCTGCAGCCCGATAATGACACCGTAGATACCACCCCCAATTGCGGCAATATGCTGGCAGCGGTAGTGCCCTATGCCTTAGAAAAAGGCCTAGTCAAAGCCCAAGGTGATACCTCTACCTTCAAGGTAAAAACCCTAAACACGAATATGGTAAGTGAAATAGAGGTGCAAACCCCGAATGGCCGCATTAGCTATGAGGGCGATGCCAGTATTAATGGCGTGCCCGGCACCAGTGCCCCCATTACTATTAACTTTTTAGATGTGGCGGGTTCGGTTTGTGGTTCATTATTACCCACGGGCAATCACATAGACACCTTTGAAATTGAAGGCTTTGGTCCCTTAGAGGCCACGTGTATTGATAATGGTATGCCCATGATTTTGGTGCGAGCCAAAGATGTGCATCGCACCGCTTATGAAAGTGTGGATGAGCTAAACCAAGATACCGAACTCAAAGACATCATAGAAAAGTTGCGTTTAGTGGCCTCGGAGAAAATGGGCTTGGGCGATGTGAGCAGCAAGAACTTCCCCAAAATGTGTTTACTCAGTGAGCCCATTGATGGCGGAGCCGTGCATACGCGTTGCTATATTCCGCATATGTGTCATGAAGCCATTGGGGTGTTGGCGGCGGTAACCGTTGCTACCGCTTGCATCTTGCCTGATACCGTAGCTGAAGGCATTGCGAAAAAGGGTAGTGGTTTACGCCAACTGTATTCCATTGAACACCCTACCGGTGAGTTTTCTGTAGACCTAGGCTTAAACCCCGATAACCCCACAGAAGTAGTGCGTGCTGCGCTACTACGTACTGCCAGAGCACTGATGGCGGGCGAGGTATATGTGCCTGCTGCAGCCATTAACGTCTAAGCAGTAGGTTATGCCGTTTATGCATAGCTCTTAGAGCCATAATGAGCTATATCAATCATAGCGGGTTATAGATAATGGATTGTATAAGTAACGACTATAAGGAATAGACATGAGTTTGATTATTGATTGTCACGGTCACTACACCACGGCGCCGGCCGCATTAGCCGAGTGGAGAGAAAGACAGATTGCAGCGGTTAATGGCCAAGGTGAGATGCCCAAGGTCTCAGAGCTCACTATCAGCGATGACGAAATTCGCGAAAGTATTGAGAAAAACCAGTTGCGCTTAATGAAAGATCGCGGCATTGATATCACCTTATTTTCGCCACGTGCAAGCTTTATGGCACACCATATTGGTGATTTCAACGTTTCTGCTACGTGGGCCGCCATTTGTAATGAAATGTGCTTCCGCGTATCTGAGTTGTTTCCCGAGCATTTTGTACCCGTGGCTATGTTACCGCAGTCCCCCGGTGTACCCACTGAAACGTGCATTGCTGAACTAGAGCGTTGCGTGAATGAATTTGGTAATGTGGGGGTAAACCTCAACCCAGACCCGTCTGGTGGCGCTTGGACTTCCCCACCTCTGACAGATAAATACTGGTACCCCTTATATGAAAAGCTGGTGGAGTACGATTTGCCCGCCATGGTGCATGTAAGTACCGCATGTAATGAGTGCCACCATACTACGGGTGACCATTACCTTAACGCCGATACCACGGCCTTTATGCAACTACTTAAAGGCGATCTGTTCAAAGATTTCCCCGAGTTACGTTTAATCGTACCGCACGGTGGTGGTGCTGCACCCTACCACTGGGGTCGCTTCCGCGGTTTAGCCATGATGCTTGATAAACCAGAGATTGAAGAGCATTTGTTGAAAAACATCTTCTTTGATACCTGCGTGTACCATCAGCCGGGTGTAGATTTGCTCCTAGACGTGGTGCCTCAAGAAAACGTACTGTTTGGTTCGGAAATGATTGGTGCGGTGCGTACAGTAGATCCACGCACTGGCCATTATTTTGATGACACCAAGCGCTATATAGAAGCCAGCAATTTAGATGCAGAGCAAAAGCGTGTGATTTACGAAAAAAACGTGCGTAAAGTGTTTCCACGTTTAGACGCTAGACTCAACGCTCAAGGGAAGTAATTATGTCTGTACAGTTAAATGAATTAGGTGTAGTTAAGCAAAATATTGAACGCGCTGATGCCGATGCCGTGGCGCGCTTATCACAGTTTGGTGTGGCCACCATTCATGAGGCCTTAGGCCGCTTAGGCTTAATGCAGCCCAATATGCGTCCAGTGTATAAGGGTGCCAAAATCTGCGGTACGGCAGTAACCGTACTGTTACAGCCCGGCGATAACTGGATGATGCACGTGGCCGCTGAGCAAGTGCAGCCCGGTGATGTGGTGGTTGCCGCTTGCACCAGCACATGCACTGACGGCTTCTTTGGTGATTTGCTCGCCACTTCTTTACAGTCCCGAGGCGCTAGAGGCCTAGTGATTGATGGCGGTGTGCGTGATGTTGAAGACTTAGAGCAAATGAATTTCCCCGTTTTCAGCACTGCCATTTCTGCCAAAGGCACCATTAAAGCCACCTTAGGCTCGGTAAATATTCCTGTGGTATGTGCCGGTGCTGCCGTTAATCCGGGTGATGTGGTTATTGCCGATGCTGACGGTGTGGTGGTGGTACCTAAGGCTGTTGCTGCTTTGGTGGCAGAAAACGCTGAAAAACGCGAAGCCAATGAAGGTGAAAAGCGCGAAAAGCTTGCAAATGGCGTACTGGGTTTAGATATGTACAACATGCGCGAGCCGCTTGCTAAAGCCGGTTTGAAATACATCGATTAAGCACAATTAACAAAATTAACACTCATTTAACTCAACAAAATAAAGGCAGATGATGGCGTTTGAAATCACCCCCGGCTGGTTGCCCTTTCACCCTAACCCAAGTAAACCCAAGTTAGTGCTTCCCGCAGGCGCAGTCGATGCACATTGTCATGTATTTGGCCCCGGTGCTGAGTTTCCTTATGCCCCTGAGCGTAAGTACACGCCCTGTGATGCCAGCAAAGAGCAGTTGTTTGCTCTGCGCGATCATCTGGGTTTTAGTCGTAATGTGATTGTGCAAGCCACCTGCCACGGCAAAGATAACAGCGCTTTAATTGATGCACTGCGCTCTGCAGAGGGTAAGGCCCGTGGCGTTGTCACCTTATCGTCAGATATTTCTGATGCGGAGTTACAAGACATGCACGCGGCTGGTGTGCGTGGTGTGCGTTTTAATTTTGTGAAACGTTTAGTCGATTTCACCCCCAAAGAAGAGCTTCTTAAAGTGGCTGAGAAAATTGCCCCTTTAGGCTGGCATATTGTGGTGTACTTTGAAGCTCAAGACCTTCCCGAGCTATGGGACTTTTTCACGGGCCTACCCACTACCGTAGTGGTAGATCATATGGGGAGGCCTGATGTGACTCAACCCGTAGACGGTGAACAGTTCAATTTGTTTGTGCGACTCATGGCAGAGAATCCCACTATTTGGTCCAAACTTTCTTGCCCAGAGCGTCTCAGTGTAACGGGACCTAAAGCGCTAGATGGTGAGCAAAATGCTTATCAAGATGTGGTGCCTTTTGCGCGCCGCCTCCTAGAGCAGTTTCCTGATCGTGTGTTATTTGGTACCGATTGGCCTCACCCTAACCTCAAAGACCATATGCCTGATGATGGTCTTTTAGTGGATTACATCGCACAAATTGCTCCCACGGCCGCTGAGCAGCAGCAGTTATTAGTGGATAACCCCATGCGCTTATATTGGCCTGAAGAGCTGTAAATTATTAATGGAGATAACGATGGCATTAGATAAACCTTATAAAGATATTCCGGGTACCATCATTTTTGATTCGGAACAGTCCCGTAAAGGCTATCACTTAAATCAATTTTGTATGTCATTGATGAAGGCTGAGAATCGTGAACGCTTTAAAGCTGACGAATCCGCCTATTTAGATGAATGGCCCATGACGCCTGAACAAAAACAAGCGGTATTAGATAGAGATCTGAATCGTTGTATGGAGCTAGGCGGTAACATTTATTTCCTCGCTAAAATCGGTGCGACGGATGGCAAATCCTTCCAACAAATGGCAGGCAGCATGACCGGTATGAGCGAAGAAGAATACCGTGAAATGATGCTCAAAGGCGGTCGTTCTGCTGATGGCAATCGTTATATAGACGAAAAATAACAGCAGAACGCAGCAGATCAATTAAAGAATTAAAGAATTTAAGTAAAGGGTAGGTTATGGCGAAAATTACGCATTCAGTTTATACCTCTCACGTTCCCGCTATTGGTGCGGCCTTAGATCTAGGAAAAGATCACGAGCCCTATTGGAAAAAAGTCTTTGATGGCTACGAATTTTCCAAACAATGGGAAAAAGAAAATAAGCCTGATGTGATTATTTTGGTGTATAACGATCACGCCAATAACTTCAGCTTAGACTTAATTCCCACCTTTGCCCTTGGCACCGGTGAGTCCTTTGAGCCCAGCGATGAAGGTTGGGGTAAACGCCCTGTGCCCACGGTCAAGGGGCACCCTGAATTAGCGGCGCATATTGCACACTCGGTTATTCAAGACGATTTTGATCTCACCTTATGCAATAAAATGGAAGTGGATCACGGCTTAACCGTACCGCTTTCCCTAATGTTTGGGCAGCCTGAAGAGTGGCCTTGCCCTGTTATTCCCCTACACGTAAACGTAGTGCAGTACCCGGTACCTTCCGGCCAGCGTTGTTTTGCGCTAGGCCAAGCTATTCGTCGTGCAGTAGAAAGCTACGGTGAAGACCTCAACGTACAAGTTTGGGGTACGGGCGGCATGAGCCATCAGCTCCAAGGCCCGCGTGCTGGATTGATTAACCAAGAATGGGATAACCAATTCCTCGATGATTTAATCGAAAATCCGGAAGAGCTTTCTAAAAAAGATCACATTGAGTATGTGCGTGAAGCCGGCTCTGAGGGTATTGAGCTCGTAATGTGGTTAATTGCTCGTGGTGCTATGGCGCCTGAAAAAGCGGTAGATGTGATTCACCGTTTCTATCACGTGCCTGCCTCGAATACGGCAGTAGGGCACCTGATTCTTGGTAATAAAGACGAATAAAACGAGAAATTTAGCGGGAGAAAACATGAAACAAGTGAATATTGCTTTAATTGGCGCAGGCGCCTTTGGTATTAAGCACTTAGACGGCTTAGCCCGTATTCCAGAGGCTAACGTAACGCACGTGGTTTCTAGTACCAAAGAAAAGGCCCAGGTGGTTGCGGATAAATACAACATCCCAAATGTGGCGGCAGACTTAGAGGAAGTTTTAGCCTCCGATGAAGTGGATGCGGTAATTTTATGTACCCCTACCCAAATGCACGCTGCTCAAACCTTGGCTTGTTTAAAAGCCGGTAAGCATGTGCAAGTAGAAATCCCTCTAGCCGATAACTTAGCCGATGCCGAAGAAGTGGTGGCCTTACAAAAGGAAAAGGGCCTAGTAGCAATGGTAGGCCATACACGTCGCTTTAACCCCAGCCACCAGTGGATTCATAATAAAATCACAGCCGGCGAGCTAGCCATTCAACAGTTAGATGTGCAGACGTATTTCTTCCGTCGCACCAATACAAACGCTTTAGGCCAACCACGTTCTTGGACAGATCACCTACTGTGGCACCATGCTGCCCACACGGTGGATTTATTCCAGTACCAAACCGGTTCTAAAGTCGTTAAAGCCAATGCAGTACAAGGTCCTATCCATCCTGAGCTGGGTATTGCCATGGATATGTCCATTCAGCTACAGGCAGAAAATGGCGCCATTTGTACCTTGTCTTTATCCTTTAATAACGATGGTCCGCTAGGGACTTTCTTTCGTTATATTTGTGATAATGGCACCTATTTAGCGCGTTATGATGATTTACTCACCGGTAAAGATGAGCCCATTGATGTGTCTAAAGTAGACGTGTCTATGGATGGTATTGAGCTACAAGATCGTGAGTTTATTGCCGCTATCTTAGAAGGGCGCGAACCAAACTCCAGTGTGGCCTCTGTGCTGGCTTGCTATCAAACATTAGACCAGCTAGAGAAGCAATTGGGATAATAAAAAATGATGGCAGGGTATACTGCCATCGTTATTTAGCCGTTTCAGGCTTAGAGATGAATACTCCGGAGAACCCCCATGCGTGTTAAACGCCTAGCCTTAGCCGCTTTTATTACGGCATCTACCTTAACGGCTTTTACTGCTCAAGCGGCAGATCCTATTACGTTAAAAGTTTCGCACTTTTTACCACCTAGTGCGCCGGGTCATGCACAGTTTATTGTGCCCTGGTGTGAGAAAATTCAAGAAGAGTCTAAGGGCGAGCTGCAATGTCAGATTTATCCTGCCATGCAGTTAGGTGGGACTCCCACGCAGCTTTTTAATCAGGCCCGTGATGGTGTAGCCGATATTGTTTGGACTCTTCCGGGTTATACCGCCGGTCGTTTCCCTATTTCTGAAGCCTTTGAGTTGCCTTTCATGACCACCACCCATGAGCCGTCTTCTATGGCTTTATGGGATTTTGTACAAAATAACGCACAGCAAGAGTACAGAGGCGTCAAACTCATTGGTGCATGGGTAAATGGGGCTAATCAGCTGCATATGCGTGATAAAGCGGTGCGTAGCTTAGATGATCTACAAGGTCTAAAAGTACGTGCTCCCTCTCGTTTAGGCAATCGTCTTTTAACTGCTTTAGGTGCGACCCCAGTGGGTATGCCCGTACCACAAATGGCTGAAAGCCTGTCTAAAGGGGTGATTGATGGTGCCTTAGTGCCATGGGAAGTGTTACCTGCTACCAAAGCGCATGAGCTCACCAAATACCACACCGATACAGCGGAAGGCCAAGCCATGACCACCGCCACCATGGTGTACGTCATGAATGAAAAGCGCTATAACAGCTTGCCAGATCACCTCAAAACAGTGATAGACAATAACAGTGGCCGTGATGTGTCTGCTTGGATTTCTTCACGCTTTAGAAATGCGGATGCGGCTGGAAAAGAGGCAGCAGAAAATCGTGGTAATGAAGTGATTGTTTTATCAGCCGAAGAAACCGCTAAATGGCAAGACGCTTCTGAAACCGTAGTAACGGAGTGGGCTGCGGAAGTGAGCAAAAAAGGGCTTGATGGTCAAAAACTCGTTGATGAGGCACGTGAGTTAGTTAATAAATACACGGCCGCTACTGAGTAAAGTTAGTCACATTCATTTACGCATTCCCTTAAATCGCCTTTGATACGCAAAAATAGCGCTATCAAAGGCGATGCCATCATAATTATGTCCAATTTTGAAAATCAATTATCAGTTAGCCGCCTAGGTCGACTGATCTCAGCGCTTTGCATTGTTTTGGCCTGCATAGGTGGTGCGCTGTTTATTATCGAAGCACTCATGTCCGTGATCAGTGTGTTGGGGCGTACGTTCTTTTCACTGCCTATTCCGGGGGATTACGAGCTGATTCAGCTTTTTTCCGTGATTGGTATTGCCTTGTGTTTACCTTATTGTCAGCTTAAAAAAGGCCATGTTTTTGTGGACTTTTTTACTATTTGGGCACCCGATCGTTTAAAGCGTTATTTAGACGGTTTTGCCTGTTTCTTACTCGCTATCTGTGCTTTCTTTTTAGCATGGCGTAGCTGGGAAGGCTTACTTGATATGTATGAGTATCAAGAAACCTCTATGGTTATTGCATTGCCAGTGTGGTGGGGGTATGCGCCTATTACACCGGCTTTTATTGTTTTAGGTATGACGGCGGTTTACACCATGTTTGCGGGTTGGGAAGAAAAGCTTAATAAAGCCGATGACGAAGATGAGGTCTTAGTATGAGCGGCACCACTATAGGCTTAATCATCACCGTTTTATTATTCGCCATGCTCATTATTCGAGTGCATATTGGCGTAGCGATGTTTTTAGCCGGAGCCATTGGTTATATTTGGGTCAGTGGCTATGACCCGCTTTTAGCGCACCTTAAGCATGCGGTATACGGGCGTTTTTCTGTTTATGATTTATCGGTGATTCCGCTGTTTTTACTGATGGGGCAGTTTGCTACTCAAGGTGGGTTGTCACAAGCGCTCTTTAAAGCGGCTAATTCATTTATAGGGCACTGGCGTGGCGGTATGGCCATGGCCGGTATTGCTTCGTGTGCGGGGTTTGGGGCTATTTCAGGTTCTTCCTTAGCTACGGCTGCCACCATGTCACACGTGGTGTTGCCCGAGTTACGTAGGCATAAATACGATCCCGGTTTAGCGGGGGCTTCTTTAGCTGTGGGTGGCACGTTAGGTATGCTTATTCCCCCTTCTGTGCCTTTAGTGGTGTATGCCATTTTGGCCCAGCAAAACATCGCTAAGGTCTTCATGGCGGCCTTTATACCAGGCGTATTAGCGGTATTTGGTTATATAGGGGTGGTGGCATTTATGTGCTGGCGCAATCCTGAGATTGCCGGCCCAGGCTCTAGCCGTCAGCCTTGGTCAAGACGTTTACAGACCCTAATTGAAACCTGGCCCGTATTGCTGATCTTCGGTGCGGTAATTGGGGGTATTTACGCTGGTATATTCACCCCCACTGAGGCAGCTTCGGTAGGTACTATTGCTACGGGTTTAGCGGCGTGGAAATCAGGCGGCTTAAAAAATGGCGGATTATTGCGTAGTCTGTTAGGTACTGCCATTGGTACGGGCATGATGTTCCTAATTTTATTAGGCGCAGATATGCTTAATGCGTTTTTAGCCGTGAGCCAAATCCCTGCTGAATTCGCCACATGGGTTCAAGGCCTAGGTTTAAATCCCTTAGTTGTGGTTTTTGCCATTATTTTTGTCTATATCTTATTAGGCTGTGTGATGGATAGTTTATCCATGATACTGCTGACCATCCCCATCTTCTTACCTATTATTTTAGGTATGGATATTTGGGGCTTGAGCATGGATGAAAAAGCCATTTGGTTTGGGATCATCGCCTTAGTGGTCATGGAAATCGGACTAATCACGCCGCCGGTGGGCATGAATGTGTTTATTATTCATAACATTGCCCGCGATATCTCCGCCGGTACCATCTTCAAATCCATCGTGCCTTTCCTCGCTTCCGATGTAATCCGTATTATATTGCTGGTCATGCTGCCGGTGATATCGTTAGGGGTGGTGAGGTGGCTGGGCTAATCACCCTGTAGATATCGGCCCATGGCCGATATCACGCATTAATCCAAAGATAATTCCAATCTCTCAATCACTTCATCCCAGCGTTTTTTATCGGTTTTCATCAATTCCGTGAGATCCGCGGGGGTGGACCATTGAGGGGTGAAGTAGAGGGCGTGGATTTTCTCTTGGGTTTCTGGCTGCTCTAAGACATCTTGGACCAAACCGTTTAAGCGCACCACGATGTTATCGGGGGTGCCGGCGGGCACAAAAAGGCCATTCCAAGAGATAGCTTCAAAATCATCAAAACCGTCTTCACTGGCTACCGTAGGTAAATCAGGCATCAGCTCACTAGGGCTGAGACTGGTCACCGCTAAAGCACGAATCTTATCTGCTTCCACTTGCGGCATAGCAATGCCGGGCACCATAAAACTGGCATCAATATCACCCGAAATCACGCCAGAAATAATTTGCGGAAAACCGCTGTAAGGAATGTGAGCCAGCTCAATGTCGGCTTCATGCTCTAACATAGCCATGCTTAAATGTGAGGCACTGCCAGCCCCTACAGAGCCATAATTCAACGCGCCTTGTTCGGCTTTGGCTAAATCAATGAACTCTTGCAAAGTCGTGGCTTCAGAATCGGTAGGCACAATGAGCACATTAGGGCTAGTACCCACCAGTGAAATAGGTTGTAAATCGGTGAAGGGATCATAGCCTAAGGAGTTTTTGTATAGCGTGGGTGCGGTCACCATGGGGCCGTTGATGGTCATCAATAGCGTGTATCCATCGGGCTTAGCCTGGGCGCCGTAACGCGTACCTATGTTGCCGCCCGCACCGGGTTTGTTTTCTACAATAATGGTTTGACCCAGCTCCTTAGACATGGGTTCGGCCAAGGTGCGCGCTAAAATATCCGGCGACGATCCCGCCGGGAAGGGCACCACCATTTGGATGGTTTTAGTGGGCCAGTCGGCCGCCACTGCACTACCTGCAAAGACCAAGGCCAGCGCGGCGGCGGTACTACTTAATACATATTTCATGATTTTTCCTTATTCTGATCTAGCCACCCGAGTTAATAACTGTTGAGCGGCTGTTTGAGGGCTAATGCCACTAAAAAGCACATCACAAACAGCTTGGGTGATGGGAGCATCGATGTTATGGTTTTGGGCGATTTTTAAAGCAGCTTGAGCGCAACGCACGCCTTCAGCCGTCAGGCCAGAAGCCAGAATATCATCTAAGCTCTGGCCCTTAGCCAGTGCCAAGCCCACACTACGATTACGGGAAAGATCACCCGTAGTGGTTAACACCAAATCACCTAAGCCGGTAAGCCCCATAAAGGTAGCGGCTTCACCGCCTAGCGCTATGCCTATGCGCTGTATTTCAGCTAAACCGCGGGTAATCAACGCAGCCCGGGCATTGGTGCCTAAGGCTAAGCCATCGGAAATACCACAAGCGATGGCAATGATGTTTTTCAGTGCACCCCCTATTTCTACACCAATGAGGTCAGTGCTGGCGTAAATACGGGCCGTTTTCCCATGCAAAATGTCTACCGTACACGCCGCCAGTTCCGCGCTTGGACTGGCCACCGTTAAAGCCACCGGTAAACCCTGTGCCACTTCTAGCGCAAAAGAAGGGCCCGATAAGGTGCCACTGTGTAACCACGCGTGGGGGGGGAGGTGTTGTGCGGTGATCTGATGAGGGAGCTCGGCCGTAGTGGGCTCAAAGCCTTTACTGGTGCGTAAAATGTAGAGAGGGTGCTGGCGTTGCGCTGGCAAATGCGCGGTGATTTGAGCACACACAGCTGCTAAGCCCGCTATGGGCACACCAAGAATAATCAGTCCGGGCTGGGTGTCATCGCCCAACACATGCCGCATGGCTTCTACAAAGTCTGATGTGGCTTTTAGGTGAGAAGGGAGGGGGATATTAGGTAAATAAGCCGGCAGCTGATGCTGCTCATTGATGCGAGCAGCGCTGTCTGCATTACGCGACCAAAGGCGTGTAGGAGCACGTTGGCAGGCAAGCGCCGCTAATGCGGTACCCCAGCTGCCTGCGCCCAGCACCAAAACGGGAACAGTAGATAGGGCCTTTGGCATTATTGTAGAGGCTGATCGCCTGCGCCTTCTTCACCGGCTTCAGAACCAGCTGCCGCTTGTTGCTCAGCCACACGCTGCTCGTAGAGCGCTTGGAAGTTGACTTCGCTAAGGTGTAGCGCAGGCAAGGAAGTGCGGTTGATGAGGTCTGCTATGGCGGCACGTAAATAAGGGTATAGCATGGTGGGGCACACAATACCGATGAGCGGATCTAGTTGCTCATTAGGCACATTAGCAATTTCAAAAATACCGCCTTGGGTCACTTCCACCAAATACAGCACTTTGTCTTCAATGCGGGTGGTTACGGTAGCGGTTACCGTGGATTCATACACGGTTTCGGCTAAACGTTGGGCGCCTACGTTAATGTCTACAGCCACCGTGGGGCCTTCTTGCTCTAAGAAGATTTCAGGCGCATTGGGCATTTCTAAAGACATATCTTTTACATAGCTGCGCTGTAAATTAAATACGGGGCTAGCTTTTTGCTCCGAATCTGCTGCGGCAGCTGTTTGGCCATCTGTGGGGTTTGGGGTGTTTTGGTTTTCTGCCATTCGTGTCTCCAGTGAGGAATAAAAATAATTAAGCTTCAAGTAAGGGCATTAAGCCGCCAGCCTGATCCAAGGCCGCTAAGTCATCATAGCCACCAATGTGCTTATCATCGATAAAAATTTGCGGCACCGTGCGGCGTTGCGTGATTTCCATCATGTGATCGCGTTGAGCGGGGTCTTGGTCAATATATATCGTATTGATTTCTGTTACGCCGCGTTGTTTAAGCAACATTTCGGCACGGGTACAAAACGGACACACGGCTGTGCTATACATGGTGACTTTAGCCATATAAATAACCTTATATAAAAAATATAAAATATAAAAATATTACTTAGGAATATTACTTAGGATTTTTTCGTCGGCAAACCGGCATTCGCCCATGCCACAATACCACCTTCTAATACTGACACATCGGTAAAGCCATTTTTACGCAGTGCAGCAGCCGGCGCATTAGCTGAGCGTCCAGTATTACAAACGAGAATAATGGGTTTCTCTTTATCGATTTTAGCGGTTTTTTCTACCACTTCGGCAGCCGGTATATTACGCGTTTGGGGTATATGATGCGCTTTATAACTTTCTGCAGAGCGTATATCGATTAAAATAGCTTGACGTTGGTTCATTTGTTGAACGGCTTGACTTGGATTGATGAGCTTTCCGCCGCGTGCAGACAAGGAAGGAAACATCAACATCATGCCGGAAATAAACGCCACGACTAAAATCAGTAAATTATTGGTATCGGTTAAAAAGTCCACGATGGATCCTGTGTAATGCGTAATAAATGATGAATATGATAAATGTTAACTTGGTCTAGAAATAGGAATATAACTAGGTATAGTAATGAATTTGACTGATTATAGTAGAGAAACACCTAATAATCTTACAGCTAAGGGCTATATTTGCTATGTATAAACTTGTATTAATGCGTCACGGCGAAAGCCAATGGAATCTAGAAAACCGTTTTACTGGTTGGACTGACGTAGATCTTACCGAAGCGGGCCGTGAGCAAGCCAAAGAAGCCGGTGAGCTACTTAAAGCCAATGGTTTTCATTTTGACATTGCCTTTAGTTCGGTTTTAAAGCGAGCTATTCGTACATTATGGATTGTTTTAGATACCATGGACAGCATGTATGTGCCGGTGGGCAAAAGCTGGCGTCTCAATGAGCGTCATTACGGTATGTTGCAAGGTTTGAATAAAGCGGAAACCGCAGAACAGTACGGTGACGAGCAAGTACAGATCTGGCGCCGAGCCTATGCTACGGGCCCAGACCCCGTGCCCGCCGATGATCCACGTCATCCACAAAATGACCCCCGCTATGCCAATCTCAAACCTGAGCAGCTGCCTGCCACCGAGTGCTTAGCAGAAACCGTAGAGCGTGTGGTGCCCTTTTGGAATGATTCCATTGCCCCGGCCATTCGCTCAGGCCGTAATGCCCTAGTGGTAGCCCATGGCAATAGTTTACGTGCGCTCATAAAACACTTAGATAACATCTCCGAAGAAGATATTGTGCATTTAAATCTGCCTACCGGCCAGCCTTTGGTATTTGAGTTAGATGAAGATCTGAAACCTATTCGCCATTATTTCTTGGGCGATGATGATGCAATTGCTGAACAAATGGCCGCCGTAGCGAGTCAAGGTCAAGCTAAAAAAGAGTAGGCATTAATTATTATGAGATTACGCGCTTGGGTGGTGGGCATCACTATAGCAGTAGCCAATAGTTATGGCTTGGTTAGTGCTGAGCAAAACCTAAGCGCGCAGCAAGCCCTCGCTAAAAAAGAGCGGGCTGCTTTGCAACAACGCATCAGCACCTTACAAAAACACATTGAAAACACTCAATCAGACAAAAAAGACGTAACCACTGCTTTACGTGATGTGGAGAGTCGTATCTCCGCCACAGATAAGGAATTGGCTGCCTTGGCACAACGCCAAAAGCAGGTGCAGCAACAAATAGGCGAACTGAGCCAACAAATTGCCCAACAGCAGCAAAAGCAAGCGCAAGGTCAGCAGCAATTAGCCGAACAATTACGTGCCCAATATGCCAGTGGTCTATCGCCTTGGACGGCCTTGCTTTCCGGTAATAATCCCCAGCAAATTCAGCGAGAGTTGGGATATTTGGCTTATGTATCTCAAGCACAAACCAAACAAGTACGTGAGTTACAGCAGGGGGTAAAACGCTTAGAGCAGCTGCATGCAGCTGAAAAAGCCAATCAAGCGGAGCTAGTACAACTTGCCGAAGACACCGAGCAACAAAAGCAGCAGTTGCAAGCGCAGCAAGCTGAACGTCAAACCGTTTTAGCCAACATTGAAAATGAATTAAAAACGCAACAAAAAGAAGCGCAAACTTTAGCTAATAATGATGCGCGCTTAGGGAGTTTAATTAGCGGCTTAGAAAAAGAAATTGCTCATCAAGCCGAGTTGCGTAGGCAGGCCGAAGCCCGGCGTAAAGCCGAAGAGGCGCGTCGCAAAGCAGAGGAGGCACGCCGTCAAGCCGAAGAAGCTAAACGTTTAGCCGCTGAAAAACAACGCTTAGCCGAAGAACGAAAGCTTGCCGCTGCCCGTGAGGCAGAAGAGCAACGTCTTTATGCCTTAGCACATACTCCGGCGCAGCCTGCCTTAGAGACTGAGACAGAGGAAAAACCAGTGCGTATTGCCATTGCGCCGCCTGCGCCCCCACCTCCAAAACCCGCGACTCGACCTACGCCCGCGCCTGCCGCGTCTATTACCACGCCACCTAGTGCAGAATTAGCCGGCTTACATAAAGGCATGGCGCCGCCGGTACGCGGTGAGATTCAAGGTCGGTTTGGAACGGAGCGTCCCGAAGGGGGGCCATGGCGTGGCATTATTTTTAGAGCCGCAGCGGGTACGCCAGTTAAATCTATTGCTGATGGCCAAGTGGTGTTTTCCAACTGGATGGCGGGTTTTGGTAACTTATTAATTATTGACCATGGTAAAGGCTATTTAAGTGTGTATGGCCATAACCAAAGCGTGTTAAAACAAGTAGGAGACCATGTAGCCGCAGGTGATGCGGTGGCACGAGTGGGAGCTACGGGTGGGCAGCTTGAGCCGGGTGTTTATTTTGAAATAAGACAAAATGGCCAGCCCATTAATCCACAGCTTTGGTTAGGTAGCTAAGACGTGTTGAGCGTATAATGGCATAATGCTATTGATTAGTTAAATATTATATAAATAGGACTCTGTGCATGAGTACTCGTAGGCTAAACCGTGTAGGGTTAATTTTATTAGGTGGAGTAGGGGGCGTATTAGCCAGTATGGCGATTAGCGCTGTGGCGCAGCGTAGTGAGCCCTTACCTCTGCGTGAGTTGCAGCAGTTTGCCAATGTGTATTCTGCTATTAAAAGCAGCTATGTAGAGCCGCTTGAAGACGGACCCCTCATTAACGAAGCCATCAAAGGGTTATTTAATGACTTAGACCCTCATTCATCGTATTTAGATGCTGAAGCATTTAAAGACATGGAATCCATGACCCAAGGTGGCTTTGGTGGTCTAGGGATTGAGATCGGTTACGAAAATAATTACCCCACCGTTATTTCTCCCATCGAAGACACACCTGCCGCGGCGGCTGGCCTGTTAGCTGGTGATGTAATCGTCAGCATAGATGGCAAGCCCACTAAAGGCATGCCGCTAAGTGATGCCGTTAAAATGATGCGTGGTGAGCCTCAAACCGCGATTGATCTTAGTATTAAGCGCGGTGAGCAAGCGCCTTTTGATGTCACTATTGTGCGTGATCACATCAAAGTTAAAAGCATTCGCGGTAAACGTCTTGAAGATGACATCGTTTACGTGCGTATTGCGCAGTTCCAAGAGCGTACTGCTGCCGATTTAATCAACCAAATAAAAACTCTCAGCGCTGATGGGCCTCCTAAAGGTCTTATTTTAGACTTACGTAATGATCCAGGTGGCTTATTAGACAGTGCTATTGGCGTGTCTTCGGCCTTTTTAAATAGTGGCGATTTAGTAGTCTCCACTAAAGGTCGCATTCCCTCTTCTAATCGTGAGTACTACGTAAAACCCCTTACGCAGGTCTTGGGTAATAACGATCGTGAAGTGGCTAAGCAGTTAGCTTGGCTCAAAGAAACCCCCGTAGTGGTGTTAATTAATGCGGGTTCGGCCTCGGCCTCTGAGATTGTAGCGGGTGCGCTGCAAGACCATGGTAGAGCCACGGTATTAGGTAATCGCAGCTTTGGTAAGGGTTCAGTACAAAGTGTATTGCCTTTAGGGCCCGAAGCAGGCATTAAACTAACCACAGCGCTTTACTACACTCCCAATGGCACCTCCATTCAAGCCACTGGGGTAGAGCCTGATATTTACGTCAATGACACGGCCGAAGGCAATATCTTCCGCATCCCCCGCGAGAGTGATTTGCAGCGTCATTTAAATAACGGTAATGGTAGTGATGAAATCCCTGGTGCAGAGGGTACGGAAGCTGATGAGGATTACGTCAAAGATCCCAAAATGTTTGAGCTAGGTGGTGACGATGATTTCCAGTTACTGCAAGCCATTAATCATTTAAAAGGCAAGCCAGTGAAAAAGTCAGACCCCATGTTGGCACAGGCTGAGTCTGAGAAAAAAGATCAAACCGTTACCACCGTAGAAACCGATGCCGCTCAAAAAAAAACTCCAGCAAAAGTGAATAACTCCGCTGAGAAAGTAGAGCGTTTTAGGATTACCCCACAGGGCATACAGTCTGTTAATTAAACGTATTAAGCAGAGTATTCATGCTAGAAGATTTGTCTTTAAATGATGCGCAATTAATGCGCTATGCCCGTCATATTCTGCTCGATGAGTTTGGTATCGAGGCCCAAGAACGTATTTCCGCTGCCCGCGTGCTTATTGTAGGTGCCGGAGGGTTGGGATCGCCAGCCAGTTTTTATTTAGCCGCTGCAGGCATTGGCCATATCACTCTGGTAGATGATGATGAGGTGGAGCTGAGCAATTTACAGCGCCAGATCTTGCACGATTCCAGTCGTGTGGGCGTTAATAAAGCTCTCTCTGGCCAGCAAACTATGCAGGCATTGAATCCCACTATTAGCATTGAACCTATTACGGTTCGTTTAGATGATGCGGCGTTAAATCGCCTAGTGCCACAGCACGATTTAGTCTTAGATTGCACTGATAACTTCGCTACTCGTCACGCTATTAATCGTGCGGCAGTGCAGCATAAGGTGCCGGTGGTATCGGGAGCAGGCATACGTTTTTCTGGTCAAATCAGTGTGTATGATTTGCGCAATTCTGACGCGCCGTGTTATCACTGCCTGTTTCCTGAAGCTGATGACATCGAAGAGCTACGCTGCGCCACCACCGGCGTACTAGGGCCTTTGGTGGGTATGGTGGGCTGCATACAAGCCGCCGAAGCCTTAAAGCTGCTAGGCGGCTTTGGTGAGCCCTTGGTAGGCCGCCTACTCAGCGTAGACGCCCTCACCATGCAGTGGCACACTGTGCGGTTCCGTAAAGATCCCGATTGTGCGGTGTGCGGCTCAACCAATTAATAATTGATTCCCACTGCCCGATCTGGCATTTCCCTGCCCTGACACTCTAAACTGCGCCACCACCTCTTTCAATCGGGCCGATTGCTCCGCCAAGCTTTGCGCCGCGGCGGTGGCTTCTTGCACCAAGGCGGCGTTTTGTTGGGTGGTGTCGTCGATTTGGTGTACCGCTTGATCTATTTGGCCAATACCCACACTTTGCTCTTGGCTGGCACTGGTGATTTCGTCCATGATGAGTGCCACGTCTTTAATGGATTGCATCAAACCGGTGACGGAATCGCCGGCCACCGTAATCTGATCATTACCTACCTTGATACGTTCCACCGAACTATCAATGAGCTGCTTAATATCGGCCGCAGCAGCGGCCGAGCGCTGCGCTAAGGTACGCACTTCTGAAGCCACCACGGCAAAGCCTCGGCCTTGCTCCCCGGCGCGGGCGGCTTCTACGGCAGCATTCAGCGCCAGAATATTAGTCTGGAAAGCAATGCTTTCAATGGTGTCTATGATTTCCACCATACGGCTGGAGCTGTCACGGATTTCATTCATGGTGCTCACAGCACTTGCCACAGCCCCACCACTTTGCGTGGCCATCTGCGAGGCTTTGTTAGCCACCTGATTGCCTTCAGCGGCGTTATCGGCGTTTAAGCGTACGGTGCTGGTGATTTCTTCCATGGCGGCAGCGGTTTCTTCTAAGCCTGCGGCCTGTGATTCGGTACGCGCCGATAAATCCACGTTGCCTAAGCGAATTTCATTGGCGGCCACGTCGATGGCGTCAGCGGCGGCTTGGATATTACGTGTCACGGCCGTTAAGCTTTGCTGCATGTAGCTCATAGTCGCTAACAGGCTACTTGTATCGTTAGGTCGCAGCCGAATTGTTTGGGTGAAATCGCCGGTAGCAATGGCATTCGCCACGCGTAACGCCTCTTCGGGCTCACCCCCCATTTGGCGTAAGATATTGCGCCCAAGCCAAAACATTAGCGTACTACTAGCAATTAGCCCTAGTAAACCCATAATAATACTAAAAGTGAGCACTTTTTGTGTGGTGGATTGCATTGCTGCGGTAGCAATATTGACATCATCTTGGCGTCTTTCTATAGACTCCATTAACACCGTGCGCATTTCACGCCAAATGGGAGTCTCACGTGTACGTATTGCCTCTAGGGCCATTGGTTGATTATTTATAATACTTAATACATAATTCTGTTCTTTAATATGACGTTCACGGATACTGCTAATAGACGCCAGTAGCTGTAAGGTAGTAGGGTGATCTATGGCAGCTTTACGCGCATTTTCTAGGGCTCTATCAAAGGCAGCGGAGGCAGTTTCAATAGTTTTAAAGAGTGTTTCATTACTTGGGTCAATAGCTAAATTACGTAAAGCTTGCCCCATTTGTAAGCCTTGGGCATACATGTGGTTTTGCTCTTGGAGCAAGGCTTGCTCTACATTAACAAACTGTTGAAATCGATTTTGTGCACTTTTCATGCCAAAGAGTGCAATACCTATGGCTAAGGCGAACAGTATTAAAGTAACCACCGTAGTGGTTAAAATTCGTTGGCGTAACTTCATTTTCTCTAAATTCCTTCGAGTCGAATGCGGGGTATTATTTCATTATGTAACATAATGCCTGCTTAAGTACTAATTTAGCAAATATCAAATGTAAATAACCACAAGTGGTCTATGGTATCAGTATTGCTTTAATACAATACACATATACATACACACAGAAGAGTTTATCGCTCCACACAGGAGAAGTTTTATGAAATTTAGTCACCGCCTTAGTCTTAGTGCTGGCATAGCCCTTGTAGTTTTAATTATAGCCTTACTTTTTTCCTTATTTGGCTTGCAAAAAGCCAAGCAACGTACCGAGCAGTTTTTAGCCGTAGATCAAGTGATCTCTTTACAAGAAAATTTGATCTATAGCCGTGGCTTACAAACTGCTACCGCCATTCGTAATATTGTGATGAACCCTGCTAATAAGATGGCACATGAGCAATTGCAGCTCTCAGGGAAAATCATCGAAGAGGCGGCTTTGAAACTGCGGGAGATCGCCACCCATGAGCCGGAAACGCAGGCTATGGTCACTAGGCTGTTAGATTTACGTGCACAGCAGAAAAAAGTGCATGATGAAATCGTAGCCAATGCTTCTAATTTAGAGTGGGCGGTAAATAAAATTGCCAAAGAAGAAACCCCTATTTGGCGAGAAATCCGCCTGCTGGTTACCAAATCTATAGAGGATAGGCGTCAAAAAATGTTTGAGGCAGAAAGCGAACTGTCTGCATTCATGGGGCGTACGGCCATGATTAGCGCAATAATTGGTGTTATAGGTACGCTGTTAGGCGTGATACTGATGGTGCTATTTGGCCGAGGTATTCTACGCCAATTAGGAGGCGATCCGACCCATGCGGCTGAGGTAGCGCGCACTATTTCCACAGGGGATTTTACGCAAACTGTAGCGCTGCAGCCCGGTGATAACAGCAGTTTGATGTATTCCATGGCGCATATGCAAAGCAGCTTAGCTGCCATGACAGGTAACATTCAAGAGGCCGCTGACGCCATTGATGTGGCCGCCAATGAAATTCGCCTAGGCAACGTGGATTTATCGGCGCGTACCGAATCACAGGCCGCAGGCTTAGAAGAAACCGCTGCCGCCATGGAGGAAATCACCAGCACCGTACGCTTAAACGCCGATAACGCCGCTGAAGGTAATCGTGTGGCTAACAAAGCCTCGCAGATGGCCACGCAAAGTGGTGGGGCTGTGGCAAGTGCTGTGAGCACCATGAATGAAATCCGTGACAGCTCCAGCCGTATGGTGGAAATCATAGGCACCATTGAAAGCATTGCTTTCCAGACCAATATTCTGGCGCTGAATGCTGCCGTAGAAGCCGCCCGCGCCGGGGAGCAAGGCCGAGGCTTTGCCGTGGTGGCCTCCGAAGTGCGCACCTTAGCCCAGCGCTCAGCCTCGGCTGCCGCCGATATTAAGCAGCTAATTGATAACTCCGTAGAGCGTATTGCCATAGGGAATGATCAAATCACCGTTGCCGGTGACTCTGTGAGCGGCCTCACGCAATCCATTAAAGACGTGGCGCTGATTATGGATGAAATCACCAGCGCCAGCCAAGAACAAAGCATTGGCATTGGTGAAATTGGCCAAGCGGTGCGTCAAATTGACGACACCACCCAACAAAACGCCGCCTTGGTGCAAGAAGCCACCGCCGCGGCGCAGAGTCTAGCCGAGCAATCCGCGCGGTTGAAAAATATTGTGGCGCAGTTTCGGGTTTAAGCCTTCCGCAAAAATTCCGATTTTAGCTCCAGCGAAATCCCATCAATCCTGCAGGCAATGTCGTGATCGCCCTCAATAATACGGATGCTGCGGGCTTTGGTGCCTTTTTTGAGGGTGGCGGCGCCTTTGACTTTGAGGTCTTTGATGATGAGCACATCATCGCCGTCTTGGAGTATGTTGCCTAGGCTGTCGCGCACTTCACGTACCTCTTCTACCACCTCAGGCGGGTTAATGGGCCACTCGTGCGCGCAATCAGGGCAGATGTAATGATCGCCATCGGGATAGGTGTGCTCCATGGCACATTTGGGACAAGCTGGGATATTTTCCATAGTAATAGCTCCTTAACTATTCGTTTAAATGAGGTTTGCAGTACACTGTAGTATAGGTCTTATTTCATTAATGTTTATTGTGCGTGGGCAATTGCTATGGCAAAGAATTACGAATCAGAAATTACTCAGTTTTTAAATCAATATAAAAAACAGCACCCCGAGACCGAAGCCAATCAGCGCAAAGGTCGTGGTCGTTTATGGGATAAGTATATTGACCCCGAACTGGAAGAAGGTTTTGCAGAGGCAGAAGTGCCACAGCCCCCTTATGTGTATTACCAAGAAGATTAAAGCAGATTGAATACGGTAGAAGATAAAGCGGTTTACGCACGGTTATATGGTGAGCCGCTATTTAGCATTCCTACTGATTTATACATACCACCGCAGGCTTTAGAGCTGTTTTTAGATAGCTTTGAAGGGCCTTTGGATTTATTGCTGTATTTAATTCGCAGGCAAAACTTCAATGTGTTGGATATTCCCATGGCGCAAGTGACGGCGCAGTATTTGAGTTATGTGGAGCAAATACGACAATCCAATCTAGAGCTAGCGGCTGAGTATCTACTGATGGCTGCCTTGCTCATAGAGATCAAATCGCGTATGCTTTTGCCGGTTAAAACGGCAGATACAGGTGAGGAGGTAGATGATCCACGCGCTGAACTAGTGCGGCGTTTACTGGCTTATGAACAAATGAAGCAAGCGGCCTTGGCCTTAGATGAGTTACCGCGTGTAGAGCGTGACTTCTGGATAGGGCAAGCGCAAGTCGATTTACATATAGAAGAAATTTTACCTGATGTTTGCGCCGAGGATTTACGTCAAGCTTGGCAATCGTTGTTGCAGCGCGCTAAATTAAATCAGTCGCATTTAGTCAGGCACGAAGAGTTATCTGTACGAGAGCACATGAGCCAAATTTTACGGCATCTTTCACACAATGAGTTTGTAGAATTTCAACAGTTATTTTCCACTGCTCAAGATGGGGTGGCCGTGCTGGTAGTGCATTTTTTAGCCATGCTTGAATTAGTTAAAGAGGCTTTGATTGAGCTCACTCAATCAGCGCCCTATGAACCTATTTATTTACGTTTAACCCACCGGAGTGCCGAATGAAAGTTGTACATACCATCCAAGAATTACGAGATCAACTACAAGGTCAGTTGCGAGCCTCCTTTGTGCCTACGATGGGTAATTTACACGAGGGGCATCTAGCGCTCATGAAAATGGCGCGTCAGCATGGTGATCCAGTGGTTGCGAGTATTTTCGTTAATCCATTGCAGTTTGGTCCCGATGAGGATTTTACTGAATACCCGCGATCCTTAGAGCAAGACATAGAAAAATTAGAAAAAGCACGTGATGTGTATGTGCTGTTTGCCCCCAATGAAAAAGAAATGTACCCCGAACCGCAGAGTTTTAGAATGCAGCCACCCGCTGATTTAGGCGGTATCTTGGAAGGGGAGTTTCGCCCGGGATTTTTTGAAGGGGTGACCACGGTAGTCATGAAGCTATTCTCTTGTGTGCAGCCGCGCGTAGCTGTTTTTGGAAAAAAAGACTACCAACAGTTGATGGTAGTGCGTCAAATGTGTAGACAGTTCCAGCTACCCGTAGAAATACTCGCTCATGAAACCGTACGTGAAACCGATGGCTTAGCCATGTCGTCACGTAATCGTTACTTAACTGCGTCGCAGCGCGCCCAAGCACCGCAACTCTATGCCTGTTTACAGGCCGTGCGTGAACGGGTTCTAGCTGGAGAGACAGATGTACTTGCTATAGAGCAAGAAGCCGCAAAGCATTTAGAAATGCAGGGTTGGGAGGTAGACTATTTATCGTTACGTCGTCAAAGAGACCTGTTATTGCCTACGCCACAAGATCTTATAAATGGCGAGCCAGTGGTAACCTTAGGGGCAGCGCATTTAGGTGATACACGACTGATTGATAACTTAGAAATATAATGTCTTTTTTGTCTATTAGGGTTTATATGCTGCTAAATTTAGCAGCTTACATTTAATTAAAAACTCCATAAAATAAAATCCGCTTATTAAAAGTTAACAATCTTTAACAATTTCTAGTAATTAGTATTATTTAAGACAGCGTTTAACTAAGTGGAATAGATGCTTTTGTGGAGGAGAGAATGCATCAGTCGATATTGGTCAGTCATTTAACCCAAATGGAAAACGTAGTGGTTGGTGAAGTACTACGTGGCAAAGCAAATAAAAATATTGCCAGTGATTTAATCTTATCGCAGCGCACCATAGAAGCGCATCGCGCCAACGCATTTCAAAAAATGCGGGTGCGCAATGCCATAGAACTCACCAGAATCTTACCCAGTTCGCCTTTTTTTAGAATTAAAAGCCGTAAGGCTTATGGACGGCAAGTGGGGCCGGTTTGGTTTTCTAACTCAGAAATAATATCCAAATCAGGCTGACGGCTCAGGTGAGTTTCTAGTTTTGGGTCCACGTAATTAAAGACATTCACCCGTACTTGATTGGGATTAGTAAAGCTTAGGTCCGTTAAAACCGTATCGTTTTGAGTTTGTAGAAGGATGCGGTTTGGATTGCTGCCTATTTGGTGCCAACAGCCTTGATCTACCGTAGGGGTACGGCTCTGGTCCATACCACTAGCACGCAAACGCCATACGCCATCGGGGTGCAAGGTAATGACTAGTCGTACTGGAATACAATTTGCGTTAGTGGGGCCACAAGCAATAGTACCTATAAAGGTTTGTGCTTGTGTTAATTCATGTATACCCCCTGCTATTGCGTCTGGTGCGGATGTTTCCCTTTGGGGCTTAGTGCCCCCAAAACCTAAAGAAACCTGAGAGCCCGCGTGAGCACGATCACGGCCACCGCGGGCTTTTTCTTGGGCATCACTCAACGTAGTCGCGCGTGCCTCTGTATTCGCGGTGGGAGTTTGAGCACAACCAGCAGCTAAACTAATGGCTAACAGGGCGGCAGCATAGCTGAGGGGGCGTAAAACAGAGGGTGCTGTTGTAAACATGGGCTTGTCCTTTATTTGATGGAGTACGTATAGATGTATGCATTATATATTGGGCTGGCAGCCACTGCAGTGAGTTATCTTTATTTAATAGTGGTGCCTTTTTATGCTCTGCAAATCAATCAAGGCGCTGAGGCGAATGAGCACTTATGGTGGACTGCTATACGTGAAAACCTGGGTCTAAAGCCAAGTGTACGGCTCTACGTGTATGCACTTAGCTTTGGTGTGGCTCTTAGTGTGGCGGTGTTATTTAGGCCGTGGTTGCCTCACGGGGCATTAGATATAAATATTGCCGTAATGGCGGCATGGTTAGGCGCTTTAGGGCTATTAGCGCGTATTGATAGACTATGCTTTTTATTGCCAGATGTGATTACCCAAGCCTTACTTTGGCTAGGATTATTCATTACTTCCTTACCCTTAGCTGAAACCTTAATGGCTATAAGTGCAGTCTATATAGTGGGGCGCGTTATCAATGCCGTGGGGTTTTTTTGGTTGCGGCAGCCATTCTTTGGGCTAGGGGATGTTAAATTAGTAGCAGCTGTTACTGCATGGTTAGGCGCACAGGCGATATTACCGCTGTTGTTTTGGGCATGTTGTAGTTGTGTGCTTGTAGAGGCCGTACGACAACGGCGTTGGCGGCCTAGCGGGGCGTGTGCTTTCGGGCCCTATTTGGTGTTGGGGACTTTAGTGATTTGGGGGGGAGGATGATCAAAATAGGTTTAACGGGCGGTATAGGTTCGGGGAAGTCGTATGTGGCGGATCTGTGTGAGCAGTGGGGCGCGGCGGTGGTGGATACCGATGTGATTGCGCATGCACTCACGCAGCCCGGAGGCGCTGCCATAGACGCCATTAGGCAGCAGTTTGGGCCTGAATACATAGATGCCAAGGGGGCGATGTGTAGAGAAAGCATGCGTGAATTGGTTTTTAATGAACCTTCACAACGTGAGCGTTTGCAAAATATCTTGCACCCACTGATTAGAGACCTTACATTTAAGGAGGTCGCTCAAGCGCAAGGCTGTTATGTTTTAGTGGTGGTGCCACTATTAGTAGAAACAGGTTTGTGGAGCGCTCACTTAGATGGAGTTTGTGTGGTGGATTGCGATGAAGCCACACAAATTAAGCGAGTGATGCAGCGCAACAGGCTGACGCCCACTCAAATCCGGCGTATTATGGAGGCTCAAGCCACACGAGAGCAGCGATTGGCGGTAGCTGATTACGTTATTTTGAATGACGCCAATACCTCCCTAGCAGAGCTCGAAGCACAAACAAAACAGCTGCATCAATCTTGGTTAACTGCGTTCTCATCAGAAGATAATTAATGTGATTTTATACGAATACCCCTGTAACGAACGAATACGAACTTTTTTACGCGTCGAGGCCTTATTTGATCGCCTAGACTATTTTGCCGCAGGGCAAGAGCCCCCCTTGCATCATGTGGCGGTAAATACCTTATTTGATTTATTAGACATGACAGAGCGCACGGATTTACGAGGTATGGCGCTCCAAGATCTAGAACGTCAACGCATGGTGTTATCGGGCTTGCGAGAGCATCCTGATGTATCCGCCGCTATGTTAGATAATATGCTCGCAGAGATGAAAGCGGTGATGGCTGAGTTGGCTGATCAAGGTCGTATTGCTCAGACTTTGCGTGATAATGAATGGCTTGCGAGTTTACGAGGCCGCTTGGCTGTGCCCGGCGGCTCATCTCAAGTTGATATGCCTTCTTTTCATGGCTGGCAGAATCAGTCAGTGGTTAAACGGCAGGCTGATCTTAAACGCTGGAGCGCTTCTTTTATACCTTTAGGTAATGCTGTGCGTTTAGCGCTGCGTATTTTACGCGGTGCCGGTGATGTGGCTGATAAAGAGGCCAAACAAGGTGCTTTTCAGGAAATGCTAGAAGGTAAGTCTTTCCAGCTGCTGCGTGTTTGGGTAGACCCTAAGTACGAGGTATTTCCTGAAATGAGTGCAAATAAATACGTTATCTTAGTGCGCTTTGCTCAGATGGATGGTGAGCACAAACCCTTAACTATTAAGCAAAACATACCTTTTCAGTTAGCACGTTGTAATATAGGTTAATTAACTATTTAGCTGGAGAGCTCAAGCATGGCGGTAAACTCATCTACCACCACTTCAAAAAAAGGCTGGTGGTGGCTATTAATCGTTCTTATTGTAGTGGTAGGAGGTTGGTATTGGTATCAAAGTCAATACGCAAACAATAAGGGGAATGCGGCTTTAGCCGCGGCGATGCGAGCTCCTAAAACCCCTGTACGCATAGCTGATGCTGTTCAGGGCGTAGTAGAAGAGCGCCTGTATGCGGTAGGGACGGTACAGGCTTTTAATACGGTTACGGTGCGCTCTCGAGTCGAAGGCACCTTAGATAAACTGTATTTCAAAGATGGCCAATTTGTGCAGGCAGGTGAGGTGTTGGCGCTAATTGATCCTCGCCCTTTTCAAGCTAAATTGGATCAAGCTCAAGGCCAAGTAAAACAAACCCAAGCACAGCTCAAACAGGCTGAAAGTGAGCTCAAGCGTTTTGTGGTTTTAGAAAAACAGCAATCCATCGCTAAGCAACAAGTGGATAACCAACGCGCCCTAGTGCAGCAGCTCAAAGGTTCCTTAGAAAGCGCCCAAGCGGCGGTAGACGATGCCAAGCTGCAGCTGGATTACACTAAAATTACGGCACCCATTAATGGTCGTTTAGGTTTACGCAATATAGATGAAGGTAATTTAGTTTCTGCGAGTAATACCGATGGGTTGGTGGTTATCACGCAAACGCAACCCATCGCTGTGAGTTTTGCCCTACCTGAAAACGACTTGCAACGTCTTTTAGAGCGTCTACAGCTTGAAGAATCTCTTCTGGTGCAGGTGCGTGATAGGCAAAATAAGCTGATAAGCATAGGTTCAGTGCTGGCTGTAGATAACCAAATAAACGTAAATACCGGCACCATACGGGTGAAGGCTTCTATGCCTAACTTAGATAATCGCCTTTTCCCCAATCAGTTTGTGAGTGTGAATGTGCTGTTAGCCCAGCGCCAAGGCATAGTTATACCTAGCGAAGCCGTACAAACGGGTTCTATTGGTAATTTTGTTTATTTAATGGATAAAGATCAAAAAGTACACATTCAAAAAGTTACAGTGAGCTTGGTAACAGATAACAAAAGCTTAATTGCAGAAGGGTTAAAAGTGGGAGATAAGGTAGTGGTTGAGGGGACTGATAGACTGCGCGAAGGTAGCGCCGTTGAAGCTATACCCGCGGCGACTCCGGCTCAGGATGTGCCACAAATCGCTACACCTTAAAGGGATTTAGCGGTGAATGTTTCCCGAATATTTATCTTGCGCCCCGTTGCTACCACCTTGGCGATGGTGGCACTGCTACTGGCAGGATTAATGGGGTATAAGGCCTTGCCAGTAGCGGCTTTGCCGCAAGTGGATTACCCCACTATTCAAGTGGTTACCTTGTACCCGGGGGCCAGTCCAAGTGTGATGGCATCTTTGGTAACTTCTCCTTTAGAGCGGCAGTTTGGACAGATGCCGGGTTTAGCGCAAATGAGTTCCTCTAGTTCAGGGGGAGCCTCACGCATAACCTTACAGTTTGATTTGGATTTATCGCTCACCATTGCTGAGCAAGAGGTGCAAGCGGCCATTAATGCCGCCTCTACCATGTTGCCAAACGATTTACCTGCGCCCCCGCTTTACAACAAGGTAAACCCCGCTGATCAGCCCGTAATTAGTATTGCTGTTACCTCACCCACCATTCCTTTGCCGGAAGTGCGTGATCTTATTGATCTGCGCGTGGCACAAAAGCTGTCTCAGGTAACAGGCGTGGGATTGGTAAGTATTGCTGGTGGGCAGCGGCCCGCGGTGCGTATTCAAGTCAATCCTGAAGCTTTAGCGGCGCGTAATTTATCCCTGGCCGCAGTGCGTCAGGCGGTGGTTTCAGCTAACGTCAATCAGCCTAAAGGCAGTTTAGATGGGCCACAACGTTCCACCACTATTAGTGCTAATGAGCAGTTGCGCAGCAGTCAAGAATACGAAGATCTCATCATCAAATACGTAGACGAATCTCCCTTACGCTTAGGTGATATTGCTACTGTGGTGCAAGATGCGGAAGACATACGTCAAGCAGCTTGGTTAGGCACAGACCCGGCGATATTACTGAATGTGCAGCGCCAACCCGGCGCGAATGTGATCGAAGTGGCCGACAGCATCAAAGCACAAATAGCGGATTTGCAGCGCTCATTACCCACGGGTATTGATTTGCAGGTGGCCACTGATCGTACTTTAACTATCCGTGATTCAGTCAAGCAAGTACAACTCGAAATGCTGATGGCTATTGCACTGGTGGTATTGGTAACTTTTGTGTTTTTACGCACCTGGACGGCCACCTTTATCCCATCGGTAGTGGTGCCTTTGTCTATAGCTGGCACGTTTGGATTGATGTTTTTCTTTGGTTACAGTATCAATAATCTCACGTTGATGGCGCTTACTATTGCCACCGGTTTTGTGGTGGATGATGCCATTGTGATGATTGAAAACATCGCGCGTTATATTGAAAAAGGTCTTAGCCCCATGGAAGCGGCACTCAAAGGGGCGCAGCAAATTACCTTTACGCTGATCTCTCTTACCGTCTCCTTAGTTGCTGTGTTAATTCCCCTCTTGTTCATGAGTGATGTGATTGGGCGGTTGTTTCAGGAATTTGCTGTCACTTTAGCGGTGGCTATTGGGCTGTCACTGCTTATCTCTCTTAGTCTTACGCCTATGATGTGTGCCCGGCTATTACGGGCGCCCGATGCTGAGCCAGAAAAGCAAGGGCGTTTTATACGCTTGGCCGATGTGGGTATGCAGCGCTTAACGCACGCTTATGAGCGTGGGCTGGATTGGGTGCTGCAGCGCCAGGTTTTAACATTACTGGTTGCGGTAGGCACTTTGGTGTTGACGGCAGGCATGTATCTGATGGTGCCTAAAGGGTTTTTTCCGCAGCAAGACACCGGCATGATACAGGCCATTACCGAAGGCCCGCAAGCGGCGTCTTTTACGGCGATGTCAGGACTACAAACGCAGGCTGCCGATAAAATTTTACAAAACCCAAATGTGGCCACCGTCACTTCTTTTATAGGGGTAGATGGCAGTAATGCCACCTTAAATACCGGACGTATGCAAATCGCTTTGTTGCCACACAGTGAGCGTAGTCAAACAGCCCCCCAAATTATTGAACAACTTGCCGCCCAGTTTGGTGAAGATCCTGACTTTCGTATTTATTTGCAACCAACACAAGAGCTCACTGTAGACGATCAAATCAGCCGCACGGCTTATCAAATGGCGTTATCCGATCCAGATCCTGAGCTGTTGTATGACTGGGTGCCACAGTGGCAAAGGCAATTGCAACAGTTGCCGCAGTTAGCTGAGATAGCCACGGATCTGCAAAGCCACGGCCAGCAAGTGGTATTAGATATAGATAGAGACGCTGCCGCGCGTTTAGGCATTACCAAATCCACCATTGATGATGTGTTGTACGACGCTTTTGGACAGCGCCTTATTTCCACTATTTATACCCAATCTGCCCAATACCGCGTGGTCTTAGAAGTGGGTGATCGTTTCAGACAAAGTCCAGAAAATCTGCGTAGTATTTATCTGCCCACTGGCAGTGGTGAGGTCACGCCACTATTAGCAATTGCCACGCCTAAGATGAGCAATGTGGAATTGTCTATAGATCGCTTAGATCAGTTTCCCGCTACGCAATTGTCGTTTAATGTGGCCAAGGGTTATTCCTTGTCAGATGCCGTGGCGGCCATCAATCAAAGTGCCGTAGAAATGGATTTGCCACAGTCCACTGAGTTACGCTTTTTAGGGGCAGCCCAAGCCTTTGAGTCCTCTTTATCTAGTAGCTTGTGGCTGTTACTGGCGGCTGTGGTGACTATGTACATCGTTTTGGGTGTTTTATATGAAAGTTATATCCATCCCATCACCATTTTATCTACACTGCCTTCGGCCACCATTGGTGCCTTAGCCGCCTTATTGTTGACCGGGCATGAGCTCGATATGGTGGGCATTATTGGTATTATTTTACTCATTGGTATTGTGAAGAAAAACGCCATTATGATGATTGATTTTGCCTTGGTGGCGCAGCGCCAAGACAAGCTACCGGCCTTAGAAGCCATTCATCAAGCCGCGCTATTACGTTTTAGGCCTATTTTAATGACCACTTTTGCCGCCTTATTTAGTGCTGTGCCCTTAATGCTGGCTACGGGCTCAGGGGCAGAAATGCGGCAGCCGTTGGGCTTAGTGATGGTGGGTGGGCTGATCTGTAGCCAACTGCTCACCTTATTTACCACACCGGTAATTTATCTGTTTTTTGATAAATGGGGTCAACGGTGGCAGCAATATAGGCATAAAAAAGACGCACCGAGGGCCTCATGAGACGCTGGCTAACCGCTTTTATTATGCGACCTGTGGCCACCACCTTGATTTGTTTGGCCATGGTGTTTACCGGCCTTTTAGCCTTAAAACAGCTGCCGGTGGCACCTTTGCCGCAAATGGATTTCCCTATGATTTCCATTACGGCGAGTTTACCGGGCGCTAGTCCGGAGACCATGGCCTCTAGTGTAGCTATGCCCTTAGAGCAGGCCTTAGGTGCTATTTCCGGTGTGGGGGAGATGAGTTCTCGTAGTTCTGAGGGCTCTACTCGTATTACATTAATCTTTGAGTTAAACCGCGACATTAATGAGGCCGCAGGCGATGTGCAAGCGGCTATTAACCAAGCGCGTCCTATGCTGCCTTCAGGCATGCGCAGTGTGCCCTCCTATAGAAAAATCAATCCAGACTCTGCCCCCATTATGGTGTTGGCCATGACCTCGCCGGTGGCCACTCAGGCACAGCTTTATGATTTAGCCAGCACCATTGTGGCGCAAAAGCTATCTCAGGTGAAAGGGGTGGGCGAGGTGTCGGTAGGGGGCGGTTCTTTACCGGCGGTGCGAGTGAATTTGAATCCGCAGCTGCTAGCCGTAGAAGGCATTGCCTTAGATGAGGTGCAGCGGGTATTGGTCAATGAAAATCAATTACGCCCCAATGGATATGTGGAAAATGCCGATGAGCAGTGGTGGTTGAACTCCGGTAAACAAATGAATACCGCAGCGCAAATCGCCCCCTTAATTATTCGTTGGAATGAAGGCAGTGCGGTACGGCTGCAAGACGTGGCCACCGTGGAAGACTCCGTACAAGAGCGCAATAATATCGGCTTTATTAATGATAAGCCCGGCGTGTTGCTGATAGTGCGTCGTGAGGCCAATGCCAATATTATTGAAACCGTAGAAGCCATCCGCGAGCGTATTCCGCAGTTTGAGGCCATGATGCCGGCCGATGTGAACTTACAAGTGGCCCAAGATCGCACGCCCAGTATTCGTGCTTCTCTGGAAGAGGCGCAAAAAACCTTATTTATTGCGGTTATTTTGGTGGTGCTGGTGGTGCTGCTGTTTTTGCGGGATTGGCGGGCGGCGTTGATTCCGGCGGTGGCGGTGCCGGCCTCCTTAATCAGTACCTTTGCCCTCATGTATGCTTTTGGTTTTAGTTTAAATACTATTTCATTAATGGCGCTGATTGTGGCCACCGGCTTTGTGGTGGATGATGCCATTGTGGTGCTAGAAAGTATTATGCGTTATATGGAGCGCGGCTACAGCCCGTTACGAGCCGCCGCGCGCGGTGTGCGGGATGTAGGTTTTACCGTCACCGCCATGAGTCTGTCTTTGGTAGCGGTATTTATTCCCATGTGGTTAGTGGGGGGCTTAGTGGGTAGGTTGTTTAAAGAGTTTGCTGTTACGCTTTCGGTGGCGGTGATGATTTCTTGGCTGATTTCCCTTATTTTAACGCCCATGATGGCCTCTAAGCTGCTACGTACCCATAATATTAAAACCCGCTTAGCTGATGAAGCCATGGGGCGTACGGCACGGTTTTTACAGTGGTCGGGTACAAAGATTATGAATGGTTATAGGCGTAGCTTAGGTTGGGCGCTGCGCTATAAGTTTCTGACCCTGATTTCCTTAGTGGCTACTATTGTACTGAATGGCTATTTATATACGGCCATACCCAAGGGCTTGTTTCCCCAACAAGACACGGGTCAGCTCATGGGCTTTTTCCGTGTGGATCAGGGTATGTCCTTTGAAGCCATGACGCCGAAGCTGGATCACTTTAGAAAAGTTTTAGTGGCCGATCCGGATGTAAACAGTGTGGCGGTGTTTGCCGGTGGGCGTGGTGGCAGTAATTCGTCCTTTATCTTAGTAGAGCTGCTGCCCATGGAAGAGCGTCAAGCCAGTGCCTTTGAAATCGTGGCTCGGCTACGCAACCAGTTACAATCCGAACCGGGCGCGCGGTTATTTTTAACACCACAGCAAGATATTTTTGTAGGGGGCGGTTTGGGGCGTTCCGGCTCCTACAATTACAGTCTCTTAGCCAGCGATATGCAGCTGCTTAAACAATGGCAGCCCAAGGTGCAGCGCGCCATGGCAAAGCTGCCTGAGCTGGTAGACGTAGACGCCGATGCCGATGATAAAGGCTCACGTATAGAACTGCGCATAGACCGTGAAAAAGCCACTGCCTTGGGCGTGGATATGGCCTTAGTGGCTAATACCTTAAATAACGCTTTTAGCCAGCGCCAAGCCGCGGTGATTTATGGTCGTTTAAATCAATATTATGTGGTGATGGGTGTAGAGCCGCGCTTTGCGCGTGATATTGAATCTTTAAAACAACTGGAGGTGGTGACGGCAGAAGGTGAGCGCGTGCCCTTATCTACCTTTACCTATTTTGAGCATGGTACCGCCCCGTTGAGTGTGAGCCATCAAGGGCTGTTCATTGCTGAAACGGTGTCTTTTGGTTTGGCCGAAGGCGTGTCTTTAGATCAAGCCACTGCCGCCATCGATGAAGCCATGGCACAAATTAGTTTACCCACACGCGATATACAAGGGGGGTATGAGGGTTCAGCAAAAATGATGCAAGACTCCTTAGCACAACAACCCATGCTAATTTTTGCGGCCTTGGCTGTGATGTATATTGTGCTCGGCATGCTGTATGAAAGTTATATGCACCCATTAACTATACTTTCTACTTTGCCTTCAGCGGGTATAGGGGCTTTATTGGCATTGATGTTAGTGGGTGAAGAATTCTCTATTATTGCCATGATTGGGGTGTTTTTGCTCATTGGTATAGTAAAGAAAAACGCCATTATGATGGTGGATTACGCCCTGCATGCGCAGCGTGATTTGGGCTATAGCGTAGAAAAGGCCGCCTTTGAAGCCTGTTTAATACGGTTTAGACCCATTATGATGACCACGCTTTCCGCCATTTTAGGCGCAATACCGTTGATTATTGCTACCGGTCCCGGGGTAGAAATGCGTCAGCCTTTGGGACTTACTATTGTAGGCGGCTTGGTGCTTAGTCAAATTCTGACGCTTTATACTACGCCGGTGGTTTACATTTATTTAGAAAAAATAGCCGGACGATTCCGTTCTAAAACGAAGGCAGCATAATGCAAACATGGCGAAATCAATTCTCAGTACTCAGTGCCGCGCTTATCTTGGCAGGCTGTGCCGTAGGGCCTGATTATGAGCGTCCAGTCATCGATGTGGGTGCGGAGTATGCCTATGATGATGTGATTAGCCCCGCTGCCGCTGAGCCCAGTGCGTGGCAGCCAGTAATCCCTGTAGATGAGCAAGGGGCAGGGCAGTGGTGGTTGGTATTTAATGATCCACAACTCAACGGGTGGATAGCGCAGCTGCATGAGGCCAATGCAAACTTAGAGCAAGCCGAAGCGCGTTATCGTCAAGCGCAAGCCAGTTTGGGCCAAGCGCGTGCCGGATTCTTTCCCACCTTGGGTAGTGATGTCTCGGGTCAGCGCTCCGGCTCAGGGCAAAGCAGCCCGCAGAATCAATACAATCTTAATGCGGCTGCACAGTGGGAGGTGGATCTCTGGGGCCGCGTGCGCCGTTCCGTGGAGTCTTCGGATGCTACTGTGGCTGCCAGTGCTGCCGATATTTTAGCAACGCGTCTGAGCTTAGAGTCCACCTTTGTACAAAGCTATTTTCAAGCGAAAAATGTGTTAGATGCACAGCGTCTCTATGATGAAACCATTGCCGCTTATGAACGTAGTCTACAAAACAACAAAAACCGTTTTGAAGTGGGCTTGGTATCACCGGCGGATGTGGCCATCGCACAGGCACAGTTAGATAATGCCCGCACGCAACGTTTAGCCTTAAATAGGCAATGGGGGCAATTGCGTAATGCCATGGCGGTGCTTTTAGGGCTGCCACCGTCTGCCTTCGACTTACCATCAAACATGAATGATGGCGCCGATGTGCTGCCTACCGTGCCGGTGGGCTTACCAGTGCAACTTTTAACGCGCAGGCCCGATGTAGCCGCCGCGGAGCGCCGTGTGGCCGCAGCCAATGCCCAAATAGGCGTAGCCAAAAGCGCGTGGCTGCCAAACTTAACGCTGTCAGCCCAAGGGGGCTATAGAAGTGGGTCGTGGTCGGATTGGATTAGTGCGCCCGCGCGTTTTTGGTCTTTGGGGCCAGCGCTAGCTTTAACGATTTTTGATGGCGGCGCCCGTACCGCTCGCGTGAATGAAGCCATCGCCACTTACGATTTACAGGCTGCAGCCTATAAACAAACGGTATTGGATGCCCTACGTGAGGTGGAAGATAACCTAGTGCAGTGGCATGGCTTGCACCAAGAACTCATCACCCAACAAAGCGCCCTAGCCGCCGCCCGCGAATCCTTACGCCTCACACGGAATCAGTTTGACGCCGGGCTCATTGATTATTTAGCCGTAGTCCAAGTTGAAACCAATGCCTTATCGACTGAACGTGCCACCTTGGCGCTACAAAATGAATTGTTTATCACCGCGACGAAGTTGATTGCGTCTTTAGGGGGAAGGTGGGATTAATCCCCCCGCATCCACTCCTCCAACCCCTCCACCCATTCCGCCGCTGGCAGCCCGTAGGCCATGGTGATTTGGGTGGCTTTGGTGTAGAGGTCTTCAAAATCCACGGCGGGTGGGTTTTTGAAGGCGATGGCGACTATGTTGCCGTCGTGCGATTCCGGTAGCCAGGCGACGGCAGCAAAGCTTTGCTGTAGGTAATGCAGATTACGAGCATGTACGTGTTCATTGCCCAAAATATTAACCGTTAACATGCCCTCATCATTGAGCACACGCGCACATTCTTGATAAAAATCAAGTGATTCCAGGGCGGGGTTATCGGCTGTGGCACCGTATAAATCCACTTGTAATACATCCACACTGCCTGCCGCGCATTGCTTAATGTGCTCAAAGGCACAGTTGTTAATCACCGGTAGGCGTGTATCGTCGCTAGGCAGCTCAAACAACAATCTGGCCGCACGAATCACATCGTGATTCAGCTCCACGGCCGTCACTTTGGCTTCAGGGTAATGTTGATAACAAAATTTACTCAATGAGCCCGCGCCTAAGCCTAGCTGCATAATGTGGGTGGGTTGATCCATAAAAAGCTGCCACATCATCATCTGCTGCACATACTGCAGCTCTAAGGCATTCGGGTCATCAAGTCGCATTGCGCCTTGCACCCACGGTGTACCTAAGTGCAAATAGCGCACGCCTTCATATACTGAAATAGTCACTTCTTCCATTAGTAAATCCCCCTTATTCCTGCTACCCCATGCCCCCCGTTGGAGCGGGCCTTGCCCGCGATATCTGTATCCATCCCCCCCAAAGCAAACACCGGTCTCCCAGCCTCCGCCGCCAACTCCGCAAACCTTTCCCATCCTAAAGGCTTTTCATCAGGGTGCGAAGGGGTAGGCAGCACATGGCCCAACACCACAAAATCACAATTCAACTGCTTGGCTAAGGTAATTTCGGCGGCATTATGGGTAGACATTGCTAATAATTGTCCTTCAGTAATGGGGGCAGATTGTTGTTGTGCTACCAGTGCTGCGGCATCGCTGCTACGCAGATGTAATCCATCCGTATGGGGCAGCCACTCAGTAGGGTGCACGCTGTTTAATAAGCAATAGGCGCCGTATTGATCGCACAGCGCCACGGTTTGTTGCAGCACTTCAAAAAGCTCAGCTTGTTCCGCTTCGCTAGTGGCTGTTGCTGCCCACGCAGGCTCACGGAATTGCACCAAGCCCACGCCATTTTCTAGGGCTTCTTTTAAACGAAGTAGCCAAGGAGCAATGCCGGCCACATTACCAATGCTGCTGATTAGGTAACGATCAGCGAGTTGCAGCCAACGTAACACGGGAAAGGTAGCGGGCAGTACCGGGCCTATGTTTAGCGGTATGGGTTGCCCGGGGTAATGCCACGCCACTTGTTGATTTTCTAAAGGCGTAGGTTCCCCTTCCCACGCGGTGACTTTGTAGAAATTAAGTTCCACGATATTAACGGAGTATTCGTGCACGTATTTTACCCAAGGGGTGGCAGTGGTGATGTTGATGCCTATTTCTTCTTTCAGCTCACGTGCGAGCGCATCAAATACGCTTTCATCGCCTTCGATTTTACCGCCGGCGAGTTCCCACCAGAGCGGCCAAGGCTTATCGGCCGGGCGGCTGCTAAGCAGCACCGCGCCATCTTCACGTAAAATTACGCCTACGGCCACACGCACATACGGTTTATTATTTAACATGATTTGCGGCCCAATCTCGTGCAAATTGCTGCGCTACGCGGCCCGAACGTGAGCCACGGTGTAAGGCCCATTGCAGCGCTTCGCGGCGGGACTCTTCCACTCGCTCTGGCGGGCAGCCTAGTTGCTCTAGCCAGTAATACACGATTTCTAAATAGTCGTCTTGTTTGAAGGGGTAAAAAGATAGCCAAATACCAAAACGCTCAGACAGTGAGGTTTTTTCTTCTACGGCTTCGCCATAATGCAGCTCACCGGAAGCGGGTGTGGTAGTGGCTAAATTATCTGCAGCGTATTCGGGCATCAGATGTCTGCGGTTGGAGGTGGCATAAATCAGCACATTTGCGCTAGGGGCAGCCACGGAACCATCTAAGACGGATTTCAACGCTTTATAACCACTTTCACCGTCTTCAAAAGACAGATCATCACTAAAAATAATAAAGTATTCTGGGCGCTCGGCAATGAGAGCAATAATATCGGGCAAATCGCCCATGTCGTTTTTGTCTATTTCAATTAGACGTAAGCCTTGATCAGCAAACTGCGAAAGCATGGCTTTAACCAAAGAGCTTTTACCCGTGCCGCGGGCGCCAGTCATCAACACATTATTAGCCGGTTTACCAGCAACAAAATTCGCTGTATTACGAGTGATAATGTCTTTTTGTTGTTCTATGTGTTGTAGATCATCTGGGTTTAAGGGGGCGATATATTTTACCGCATCTAACCAACCCCGTGCACCGCGGCGACGCCAAATAAAAGCCTGTGCCTCCCAGTCTATGGCGGGGGGCACAGGGGGTAAATAAGCGGCTAATTGTTCTAAAACGCCTTCAGCGCGTTGTAAAATACGCGGTAAATCGTAATCCAAAATTCTCTCCATTTAGGTATAGTGCAGCTAACAGCCAACTTAATTCGGCAGAAATAGTACTACACCGTATAATTATGGCTTTAGCTTCGGCTTTTTACCAATTTTTTAGTTCGGAACGCGCTTTGAAAATCCCAAATCTAATGACCCCCATTGCCGATGATATGGCCGCTCTGGATGCTGTTATCCGCGAGCGTCTTAATTCAGAAGTCGTTTTAATTCGCACTATTGGGGAATATATTGTGGGCGCGGGTGGCAAACGTATGCGCCCCGCCATGTTGTTATTAATCGCTAAAGCCTTAGGTTATGAAGGCTCACATCACCATTTATTAGCGGGTGTGGTGGAGTTTATTCACACCGCTACCTTATTGCACGATGATGTGGTTGATGAGTCGGATCTACGCCGCGGCCGTGACACGGCGAATGCGGTGTTCGGTAATGCAGCGAGTGTACTGGTGGGTGATTACTTGTACTCACGCTCCTTTGAGATGATGGTAGAAACCGGCTCTATGCGTGCCATGGCAGTGCTCTCTGAAGCCACCACTATTATTGCCGAAGGCGAGGTGCTGCAGCTCTTAAATGTGCATGATCCAGACGTCTCTGAAGCGCGTTACATGCAAGTGGTACGTTACAAAACCGCAAAGCTGTTTGAGGCTGCTGCTCAAGTGGGTGCCATTCTCTCTGGAGCCACAGCAGAAATAGAAGCCGCTGCTACCGCTTATGGCCGTCATATAGGCACCGCCTTTCAGTTGATTGATGATGTATTAGATTACAGCGGCGATGCCGAGGCCTTAGGTAAAAACGTGGGCGATGATTTACGTGAAGGTAAACCTACCTTACCTTTAATCCGCGTGATGGAAACCGGCACGCCTGCCGAGCAAAATCTAATTAAAACCGCGATTGAAACCGGTGATGCAGATTTTGTGGCGGTGGCTGAGGCCATTGCTAACACAGATGCCGTGGCCTATACGCGTCAAGTGGCCGATGCCGAAGCCGAGTTAGCCTTAGCAGCTATTCACGCCTTTCCTGACAGCATTTATAAGCAAACTCTTATTGATTTTTGTGCGGTGGCCGTACAGCGAGACCGTTAAGATGGAACGTGTTTTTGGTGTGGTGGGCAGGTCGGGTAGTGGTAAAACCACTCTCATAGAGACTATGATCCCTTGGTTTAATGAGCAAGGCATAGAAGTTGCTGTAATTAAGCATAGTCACCATAATCTACAGTTTGAACCTCCCCAAAAAGACAGTTCGCGCTTTAGAACGGCTGGCGCACGTGAGGTGATTGTGGCCTCACCGTACCACTACGCACTTTTTCATAACTTAACAAATGAAGAGGAACCTAGGCTCGTTGAGCTAGTGCAGCGTATTGAAGGGGCTGATATCATCTTGGTGGAGGGGTACAGGCAAGCCTCCATACCCCGCATTGAGGTATATAGACCTTCGCGAGGTATTGCGCCGGTTTACGAAAGCACTGAGCAGGTGGTGGCTATTGCTACAGATGAAGATTTAGAAAATGTCAGTTTGCCCTGTTTGCCTTTAAATAAACCTCACCGCGTAGCCGCTTTTATTTTGCAGTACTTAAGGTGATCGTATGCATATAGATTTTGATATTGCGCAAACAGTGGGCTTAGCTGCTGTTTTTTTAGTTATTGGGAAATTAGTAAAAAATCAAATCCCAGTGCTATCGCGCTATTTCATTCCTAGCCCTATTATCGGCGGTGTGCTGTTCTCCTTTTTCACTTTGTTTGGCTATATGAGTGGTTATTTCACCTTAGAGCTTGATAGCTATATGCGTGATTTTCTTCTCATGGCTTTTTTTACTACCATTGGTTTCTCCGCCAGTTTTGAACTGTTAAAAAAGGGCGGGGTAGGCGTTGTGTTGCTGTTACCAAAATGCGCGAAAGGCCTCGCCGTTCAGGGCGAGGATGGATAGCGCGGGCAGCGAAGCTGTCCTTTGCTGTTCATGATGTTGTTATTGTATAATTAATTAATGAAACGCTTGCAAGCCTTTAAGTACAAACTCATGCCAAACGGCCAGCAAGAGCGGCAAATGCGCCGCTTTGCGGGCTCGTGCCGTTTCGTCTTTAACAAGGCATTGGCGTTGCAAAAAGAGCGTTACGCTACGGGTCAAAAAAAACTCTCTTACACTGAATTATGTAAGCATCTGACCCAGTGGCGTAAAAGCAGTGAAACCCCGTGGCTGGCTGAAGTTCACTCCCAAGTTGTGCAACAAGCCCTCAAAGACTTAGAACGTGCGTATGAGAATTTCTTTGCCAAACGCGCTGATTTTCCCCGTTTTAAGAAAAAAGGCCAACGTGACAGCTTTCGCTACCCGCAAGGCTGCAAACTCGATCAAAACACGAGTCGTATTTTTCTGCCCAAGCTGGGCTGGGTGCGTTATCGCAACAGCCGAGAGGTACTGGGTACTGTTAAAAATGTCACCGTGTCCAGTAAACAAGGCAAGTGGTTTGTTTCCATCCAAACCGAGCGTGAAATCGCCTCCCCTGTGCCCTCCGCCACGAGCGCCGTGGGTATCGACATGGGCGTTGCGCGATTTGCCACCTTGTCCGACGGTACGTTCTATGCGCCTTTAAACAGCTTCAAGCGGCATGAGGCGGCCTTGCGCAAAGCGCAACAGGCCATGAGCCGCAAAACCAAATTCAGTAAAAATTGGCATAAAACCAAAGCCCGCGTTCAAAAAATCCATGCCCGTATCGCTAACGCTCGTTGCGATTACCTGCACAAAACCTCAACCGCAATCAGCCAAAACCACGCGATGGTGTGTATTGAGGACTTGTCGGTGCGCAACCTATCTACGTCAGCGACCGGTACCGTAGAGGCACCGGGAAAAAACGTTCGAGCCAAATCAGGTTTAAACAAGGCCATTTTGGATCAAGGCTGGTATGAATTTCGCCGTCAACTGGACTATAAACTGGCATGGGCAGGCGGCTGGCTGATCGCCGTGCCGCCGCACTACACCAGCCAAACCTGCCCTGAGTGCGGGCATTGCAGTAAAGAGAATCGACCCAATCAAGCCCAGTTCCAGTGCATGGGTTGTGGTTTTGAAGAAAACGCCGATCGAGTCGGCGCGATTAATGTTCTAAGGGCGGGACACGCCCAGTTCGCCTGTGAAGTGAGTGGTGCAGCAAGGCCGCCAGCAGCAGGAACCCACCGAAGTGAGTCAGGCAATAGTCGCTTGAACGCCGTAGGAATCCCCTTGCTTTAGCTAGGGGAGGATGTCAATAGCAGCAGTGTTGTTGATGGTGTTGCAAAATGTAACAGGAGTGGGGGTAGCGGTTCTTTTAGGAGAAAGCCCTTTGCTCGGTATGGCCGCGGGTTCCATTTCTCTTACCGGTGGACACGGGACTTCTGCGGCTTTTGCTCCCTTATTAGAGCAATATGGCGCTGTAGGAGCTCTACCTGCCGCCATGGCAGCTTCTACATGGGGTTTAGTAGCTGGTTGTATTATTGGCGGCCCCTTGGGCTCCCGGTTGCTGCGTAAACACAACATAAAAAAGCCCGATTTTGAAGCTTTTCAAGAAGAAATTCATCTAGAAGAAGTAGCAACAGCAGACGCTAAACCTCAACTTGAAGCAGACGGTAAACTTTTTGATATCTCCATGTACAGCGCTATTTTATTAACGGTGTGCATAGGCATAGGTTCGATTATTGTTTTATTACTCAAAAAATAGACATCACCATTCCGAGTTATTTAGGTGCCATGTTAGTAGCCGCCATAGCGCGTAACATTATTGATTGGCGCGGTTTTAAATTTCCCCGCGCAGAGATGGAAACCATTGGCTCTGTGTCATTGGCCTTTTTCTTAGTGATGGCGCTGATGTCTATGAAGCTTTGGGAACTTGCCAGTGTGGCGGGACCGTTATTGATTATCATGCTGGCACAAACCGCTTTGGTTTTTCTATTTGCTTATTTTGTCACTTTTCGGCTGATGGGGAAGGATTACGATGCCGTAGTGATCGCTACTGGTCATTGTGGTTTTGGTTTAGGCGCTACCCCAAATGCGATGGCCAATATTCAATCATTTACCGATGCTAACGGTCCTTCACCCAAAGCGTTTTTTGTGATCCCTTTAGTAGGATCTTTGTTCATTGATTTCTTTAATGCCGTAACAATTACGAGCTTTATTAGTTTTTTAAAGTAATGAAATAAAGTAAGATGTAAGCAGTGTAAGCAATCAATGTAAGCAAGTGTTTTTAGTGTTTTTTTCTTTAACAGATACAAGTATAAAATAAAGCAAATATTATATGTTTAATCGCTTAACGTTAACGCGTCGTTTTTGGATCACCGTGTGCGTCTATTGGGTGGTATTCGCCTTTTCTATGGGCACAGGCATTGTGGGTTTAATGCAAGCTAGAGACAGCCTGCATACGGTGCATGATAATCGCATGCATTCCGTAGAGCTTTTAAACGATATGGAAGTGAATTTTTACGACAGTCGTTTAAATATTTTATTGGGTTTTCAACATGACCCAAGTAGCCGTCTTTACGAGCTGCACGATCACCCCATTAGTTTGCACATTGATGCCATCGAAAAAAATAAAGAATCTAATCGCTTAGCTTCGGCAGAGTTGAGAAACATAGCACTGTGTGATCAAGAACGGGCCTGCTTAGATAATGTGTTTGCCGCTCAAGCAAAATGGAGAGAGCAGCTAGATAAAGCCATTAGCGCCCTAGAAATGGGTAACTTCAGCGCGAATGCTATGCAAGCCTTTTTAGTAGCGGGTCGTACTGAAGGCACTGCGGTATTAAATGCTATACGGGAGGCAGTAGAATTCCAAGCAGACCAAGCCGATTTAGAAACCCTGCAGGCTGAAAATCGTTACCGTAATGCGCAGATTTATTTTGCTTTGATTGTGCTTTTTGGCGTCATTCCCGTGACTTGGTTTATGGTGCTGACTTTACGTCGTATGTCAGCAGGTTTTGAGCAGGCAAATAATACAGCCCAAGCCATTGCGAAGGGGGATCTTACGCATCATATACACCCTGATGGTAATGATGAGATTACCGCTATGCTGACCCAAGTACGCCATATGCAGCAAAATCTACGCACTCTTATCTCTCAGATCACACGTAGTGCAAGTGCTATTGCCACAGTGTCTAGCCGTGTGGCGGAAGGCTCTACTTTGTTGTCTAGCCATACCGATCAGCAGGCGGCATCACTAGAAGAAACGTCTGCGGCAACTGAGGAGCTAAACAGCACCGTACATCAAAATGCCGCCAATGCCCGTGAGGCTGAAGACATGGCTGACCAAGCAGATGCTGTGGCACGCCGCGGTGGTGAGGCGGTAAATAGTGTGGTTAGCACTATGAATGAGATCAGTGATGCTTCGCAGAAAATATCAGATATTGTAGGTATTATCGATAGCATCGCTTTCCAAACTAACATCTTGGCACTTAACGCCGCCGTAGAAGCCGCCCGTGCCGGTGAGCAAGGGCGTGGTTTTGCCGTGGTAGCTTCTGAGGTTCGCGCTTTAGCTCAACGTTCTGCATCGGCAGCACATGAGGTGCGTGACCTGATAGATAGCTCGGTAGAGGTAGTGAATAATGGTAGCGGTCAGGTAACTCAAGCCGGTAGTACCATGGAAGAAATTGTGAGCAATAACGAGCGCATGATGGTGCTGATTCGTGAGATTGCTGCGGCTAGCCAGGAGCAGTCTATTGGTCTAAATGAGATTAACCAAGCCATGGCTCTGATGGATGACATGACGCATCAAAACGTCACCCTAGTTAGCGAGACCAGCACCGCCTCTAACGCCCTGCGCGAGCAGGCAGACCAGCTAGTTAGCTATGTGTCTGCCTTTAACCTAGGCGATACGGTAGATGTGAATGCCACTGTGCAGGACGAAGAGACGTATAACCCTCCTCGATTAGGGTAAATTGGTAGCAGCAGCCGCTGTAGAGATCGGGCCAGGCCCGATCTGACAACCGCGATGATCAATCAATCACCTTCCCTGGATTCAAAATATTATTTGGATCCAGGGTTTTTTTCAGGCTACGCATGAGCGCGATTTCGGCTTCGGTGCGGCTGTAGTGCAGCCACGGTTTTTTGTGTAAACCGATGCCGTGTTCGGCCGAAACCGAGCCTGCTAAATCTTGGGTAATTTCATAAAAGCGTTTTTCAATCGCCGTTTCTATGGCTTTATCACCATGGGGTATCGGGCCGACGAGTACGTGTATATTGCCATCACCCACATGGCCAAAATACAGCGCATTAATCTCACTATCAAACTCCGCCAAAGAGGCTCGTAACCTTTCAACGCCTTCACCCATTTTAGAAATGGGGAAGGAAATATCGAAATTAATGGTGGGCGCAATGTGCGGCAAAATCTCTGCTACGGCGTCTCGTAAGGCCCAGAAGTCTTCCGCATCGCTGTGTGACTGTGCAATAGTCGCATCAACCACCCAGCCTTCATTAAAGGCATGCTCTAACACACCTTCAAACTGATCGGCTACCGCAACAGGATTAGCAGATTGCATATCCATGAGCACGTACAGAGGGTACTCATCACTAATAGGTGCACGACTGCCGCCAAGCCTAATAGCACTTTGATAGTAATCTTGCCACATCACTTCAAAAGCGCTCACTAGGCCAGACAACTCTTGTTGTGCATAACGTAATAGGCTAATAACGGCATCAAAACTAGGTAATGCCACTAAGGCGGTATTTGCACCATTTACTTTTGGGTGCAGGCGTAGTACGACTTTGGTAATGACTCCTAAGAGGCCTTCTGAGCCTATAAATAAATGTTTAAGGTCAAAAGCCGCGTTGTTTTTTGCCATTTTATTTAGCATAGAAAGCACGGTACCATCGGCTTGTACCACTTCCATCCCCAGCACTAAATCACGCGTCATGCCATAACGAATCACTCTATTACCACCGGCATTGGTGGCCACATTACCACCAATTTGGCAGGAGCCACGCGCCCCTAGATCTAAAGAGAATTCATAGCCAGCCTCATTGGCCGCTTGTTGAATGGTTTCTAGGGGTGTGCCGGCCCATACCGTCATGGTGGCAGACTCGGTATCCACTTCTATGATGCCACTCATGCGCTCCATGCTCAACACCACGGCTTCACCGCGCACCGTAGCGCCACCGGCTAAGCCCGTTAATCCACCCTGAGGCACCACGGCACGGCGCTGCTCGTTGCACAGCGCTAAAATTTGGCTGACCTGCTCGGTGGTCTGGGGTCTGTGCACCGCTAACGGCTCCTCTCCCACCTCACCACTCCAATCTGTTCTATATTTGCTGTAATCTGGGTTCGTCATAAATCGTAATCCACAAGAAGAGGGGCATGATCGCTGTAGCGTTCATCTTTGTATACCCAAGCTTTTTTGGCGGCCGCCGCAGCACCGGGGGTGGCAATGTGGTAATCAATGCGCCAGCCGGTGTTATTAGCCCAAGCTTGGCCGCGGTTGCTCCACCAGGTGTAGGCTTCACCCGTATGTTCAGGGTAAAGGGTTCTATACACATCCACCCAACCTATTTCATCAAACACTTTAGTTAACCATTCGCGCTCTTCGGGTAAGAAGCCGGAGTTTTTTCTGTTGCCGCGCCAGTTTTTAAGGTCGATTTCATGGTGTGCAATGTTCCAATCACCGCAAATAATATATTCTCGACCAGTGGCTTTGTGATCTGCCATAAACGCACTAATCCACGCTTCAAAATGGTCTAGGAAACGGTATTTAGCTTCTTGGCGTTCCGTGCCTGTGGTGCCTGAAGGTAGGTAGGCGCTAATAATACTTAAGTTATCGTATTTGGCCTTAATAATGCGGCCTTCTGGGTCAAATTCTGAGCAACCCATGCCAGATATCACTGTATTAGGCTCATCTTTTAAGTATAAAGCCACACCGCTATAACCGGGTTTTTCAGCTAGGTTGAAATAGCCGTAGTAGCCCTCGGGGTTACGCATGGGCTCTTTGAGGTCTTTATCTTGAATGCGTACCTCTTGCATACACACCATAGTGGGATTGTATTCCGCCAGCCAATCAGCAAAACCTTTGCGGTAAGCGGCACGTATGCCATTCATGTTTAAACTACAAATTCGTAACACAAAAAAACCTTTATAAAATAAATTATTAAATTATTAATTAATGATGATTAAGATTAACCAAACTTATAGCTGGCATTTTTAATACCACTGGCACTGGTAGTGGTTAAGGTGCGACTCACCGTATCTTCAACCGTGCTGGCGCCTACCGCCACAAAAAGTGGCACTAAATGGTCTTCACGGGCGTGTACAATACGTGCGCTGGGTGCGTTTGCCCAGTTTTTCATGTGCGCAATGCGGTCAGTCTGTGTGGTGTTTAGTAGCGCGGCCTCCAGCCAGTCGTCAAATTCTGTCGAAGGCACAGCACCTTCAGGCCCCATCAAGCGCAAGTTATGATAGCTGGCTCCGCTGCCTACAATTAATACCCCTTGTTCGCGTAGGGGCTGGAGGGCGGCGCCTAGCGCTATATGCTGCGTGGGGTCGTAGTTAGCATCAATAGATAGCTGCACTATAGGGATGCTGGCTTCCGGATACATGATAAAAGCGGTTACAAAAGCACCATGATCAAAGCCACGTTCGGCATCTAAAGAGGCCTTGATGCCTGCAGATTGCAGTAATTGTTGTACCTGTTGTGCTAATTCAGGTTGCCCAGGTGCTGGATAAACCACCTCATAGGTATGAGCGGGAAAGTTATAATAGTCGTAGACCATAGGCGGTTTTGGGTGGCTTTGTACTAAAAACTCCCCCTGACTTTCCCAGTGCGCCGAAACCATTAATATAGCGGTGGGCGCATGTGGTAATTCAGAAGGAATGAGCTCTAAGCTTTTTTCTAAATCAGCATGGGATTCACGCCTTTCTTCCATCCATGGCCACGGGCCACCACCATGGGAGAGATAATAGACGGGCATTTTAATTGTCATAGCAGTACCTTAAGTTTTATATATATATTGAATAGTTTAAATATTTTGGAAATCGCGTTATGTCATCTCAACATCATGAGTTTGTGAAGTTTGCTTTAGACCAAGGCGTATTGCGCTTTGGTGAGTTCAAAGTGAAATCGGGCCGTTTAAGCCCTTATTTTTTTAATGCCGGCCTTTTTAATGGCGGCGCCTCAGTAGGGCGTTTGGCGCAGTTTTATGCCCAAGCCCTCCTTGACTCCAAAGTGCCCTTTGATATGTTGTTTGGCCCGGCTTACAAAGGTATTCCTTTGGCTACGGCGACTGCTGTGGCTTTAGCTAACCATCCACAGATGGCCGGGCGCGATGTGCCTTTTTCTTTTAATCGTAAAGAAGCGAAGGCGCACGGCGAAGGCGGTTCACTAGTAGGCGCACCGCTCCAAGGCAAAGTCATTATTATTGATGATGTTATCACTGCTGGCACCTCTGTGGGCGAGTCCGTAGAGATTATACGCGCCGCTGGCGCTGAGCCCGCTGGTGTGCTTATAGCTCTAGATCGTATGGAACGTGCAGGCCCCGATAATGCTCTATCGCCTCATTCAGCAGTACAAGAAGTCAGCCAGAAATACGGTATGCCCGTCATTAGCATCGCCTCTTTAAGCGACATTATGTTCTATTTAGAAAAGCAAAAAGAGCTGGCAGTACACCAGCAGGCGGTGGCGGCTTATAGGCAGAAGTACGGCATTTAATAACTTATTTTTATAAGAGCTCTTTTCATGTTGTAGTAAGGTGGATTTAAGTCAAAACGAAATATTACAACGCGAGGTGACAATATGAAAAAAGGTCTACCTATGACTAGACGCCAGCTCTTATCCATGATTGGTTATGCAGCTGGCGCTTCGGTGATGTATCAGTCAATGACAAGCTTAGGTTATGCAGCAGAATCCCCCTACAGAGGAGCGGTAAAGCTGCAAGGCACGCCTAAGGAGGGCTCTTCAGTTGTTATATTAGGAGCGGGTTTAGCGGGTATGGTGGCCGCTTTAGAGTTACGAGACGCCGGCTATAAGGTTAAAGTGCTTGAGTATCAAGACCGAGCCGGTGGCCGGGCTTGGACGTGGTACGACGGCACCGAATACACCGAGTTAGGTGGCACTAAACAAGTAGCTAAATTTGATAAGGGGCTTTACTTTAACCCTGGGCCTTGGCGCATTCCGTATCACCATCACGCGGTTTTAGATTATTGTAAGCGGCTTAATGTGAAGCTAGAGCCGTTTATAGAGCTGAACTTCAACAGTTATTTGCATGTAAAAAACGCTTTCGGTGGTAAGCCGCAGCGCTACAGAGATGTGATCTCTGATTTTCGTGGGGGCGTCAGTGAATTATTAGCCAAAGCAGTGAATGCTAATCAGCTCGATATGCCAGTAACAGACGAAGATAAAGAAATGTTATTAGCCGCTTTGAAAAGTCATGGCGCCTTAGATAATGAATACAAGTACGTTAAAGGTTTGCAATCTAGTGCACGACGAGGTTATGCCAAATCTCCAGGCGGCGGCTTAAACGGCCGCCCCGAACCCTCCGATCCCATTAATTTCAAAGAGCTGATTAATTCTAATATCTGGGCCAATATGGAGGTGCACTTTCTAGAAGAGTTCCAAAACACCATGTTCCAGCCCGTAGGAGGTATGGGTAAAATTAGCGAAGCTTTTCACCATGAGTTAGAAGATCTTATTCAGCTCAATGCTCAGGTAGTAGAAATAAAACAAGATGATAATGGCGTAACGGTAAGCTATAAAGATCGTGATGGCGGTGATGAGATACATACAGCAAGTGCAGACTGGTGCGTGTGTACCTTACCTTTATCTATATTGAGTCAGATCCCCATTAATGTAGATAGCAAAATGCAAAATGCCATTAATGCTATTCCTTATGCGCCAGCAGTAAAAGTAGGTACACAATACAAACGCCGCTTCTGGGAAGAAGATGACCATATTTACGGCGGAATTAGTTACACGGATTTACCCATCACGCAAATCTCCTATCCTAGTGACAACCTGTTTAGCTCCGGTAAGGGCATATTGCTAAATGGTTATTTGTTTGGGGTGGATTCGCTCAACTTTACCGCCTTGCCCCCTGAAGAACGTATTGCAAAAGCCTTGGAGTATAGTGCGCAAATTCATCCTCAAATTAAAGAGGAGGCTGAAAGCAGCATGACGATGGCTTGGAGTCGCGTGCCCTGGACCTTAGGGTGCTTTGGGGTGTGGACTGATCAAAAACGAGAAGAACATTACGATAACTTATGCCGTATGGATGGTCGCATTGTGTTGGCGGGTGAGCACGCCTCTTATATTCCGGCTTGGATGGAAGGCTCTTTGTTATCCGGTTTAGCTGCTATTGAACAGATTCACGAAAAAGCGTTAGCTAAATAAAAAGGAGCGCATCATGAAAAAATCATTCATTTACGTTGTTGCTACGGCTCTTTCTGTGTTTTCAGCTTTTAGTTTTGCCGACAGTGCCAATGACAGTACTAATGACAGTGCGGCAATGAATAGCGTCTCAGCAGGCCTAGAGGCGCCAACGGGCATAGAAGCCCAAACCGGAAAAGAGATTTACGAAACGATATGTATTAGTTGCCATATGGCAGAAGGCAAAGGCGCTCAAGGTGCTACAGCAAGGTTTCCTGCCTTTGAAAACAATCCTAGCTTAGCGGCTGGCGGCTATCCCGCTTATGTTGTGTTGTATGGACAAAAGGGTATGCCCGGTTTTGGGAATTACTTTAATGATAATCAAGTAGCCGCTATAGTCAATTACATACGTACCCATTTCGGTAATGAGTTTGAACCGGCCTTTTCCGCTGCAGAAGTGGCTGAAATGCGTAAACCGGATGCCGATTACGGTACTTTAGATTAAGGAGTGAAAATGAATCAATTACCCTTGAAAGTGGCCGCTGTAGTAGCGGGCACTTTTATGGCTTTTACGCTACAAGCTGATGAGATTCAACGTGTGCCAGCCGCTAATGATTTTCCTATAGCCACCTCGGTAACTCTGCCCGCTAACACAAAGCTGCATTATCTTAGCGGCACGGTTCCTAGTAAAAATGAAGCCGGGCAGTATGGTGATACCGAAGCCCAAACAGTGAATGTGTTACAAAACATTGAGAAGAATCTAAAATCCATGGGTTTAACCATGGGAGATGTCGTCAAGATGCAGGTTTACTTGGTAGCAGACCCCAATAAAGATAACAAAATGGATTTTGACGGCTTTATGAAAGGCTATACTCAGTTTTTTGGTACTGAGACACAGCCTAATCTACCCGCCCGCTCTGCGATGCAGGTAGCGGGTTTGGTTATGCCTGAGTGGCTAGTGGAGATTGAAGTGGTGGCGGCGTCCAAGTAATCAGCTTTAGTTAGCTGCCATCATTAGTTGATGTGATGGCAGCTACATGCCTTGAGGGACATTTAACCCAGCTTTTCTTTCAAAATATCCGACACTTGTTTTGGATTGGCTTTACCTCGTGCGGCCTTCATGACTTGGCCTACGAGGGAGTTAAAGGCGCGGTCGCGGCCAGCGCGGTATTGCTCCACAATATCTGGATTAGCAGTAATCACTTCATCTACCATGGCTTCAATAGCGCCACTATCGCTAATTTGCTTTAAGCCGCGCTTTTCAATAATGGCATCGGCATCGCTATTTTCTTCCCCCTCCCACATGGCGGCAAATACCTCGCGGGCCATTTTGTTAGAAATGGTGTTGTCAGCAATACGGCTAATCAGTTTAGCCAGCTGCTGAGCGCTGATTTTTGACTCAGCAATCGTTAAATCATCCCGGTTTAATACGGAGGCTAAGTCTGTAATAATCCAGTTGGCTGCTAGCTTAGCATGCCCATTATTGAGAGCTGAGTAGGTTTGCTCAAAGTAGTCCGCTATTTCGCGTGAGGTGGTGAGCTGATTGGCATCATACGCACTTAGATCCAACTCGCTTTCAAAGCGGGCGCGCTTTTGTGCGGGTAACTCAGGCATAGTGGCTTTCACGCGCTCAATCCACTCTGAGCTAATAGCCAAAGGTGCCTGATCCGGATCGGAGAAATAGCGATAATCATCCGCATCTTCTTTGGTACGCATGCTGCGAGTTTCATCTAGATCGGAGTCATAAAGACGAGTTTCTTGCACGACTTTACCGCCGTCTTCGATGAGCTCAATTTGCCTGCGTACTTCATAATTAATGGCACGTTCTAAAAAACGGAAAGAGTTGATGTTTTTTAGCTCACAGCGTGTACCCAGCTCGACTTGGCCTTTAGGGCGTACAGAAACGTTAGCGTCACAACGGAAAGAACCCTCTTGCATGTTGCCATCACACACACCTAGCCACATCACTAAAGAATGCATGGCACGCGCATAGCCTACGGCTTCGGCCGCTGAGTGCATTTCGGGCTCAGACACAATTTCTAAAAGTGGCGTACCAGCACGGTTTAGATCAATACCGGTAGACGACTCACCATGGGGGCCGGTGAAGTTCTCATGCAAGGATTTTCCGGCATCTTCTTCTAAATGGGCGCGGGTTAAATTCACGGTGTGCTCGGTATCGCCCACCATAAATGAAATACTGCCACCCACTACCACCGGTAAATCAAATTGACTGGTTTGGTAGTTTTTAGGCGAATCAGGGTAAAAATAGTTTTTACGCGCAAACACGGAGCGCGGTGTAATTTCTGCTCCTACTGCCAAACCAAAGCAAATGGCTTTGTCTGCGGCAGCCTTGTTAAATAAAGGCAGAGTGCCGGGCAACGCCATATCAATGGCGGAGGCTTGCGTATTTGGCTCAGCACCGTAAGCGGTATTGCTGTTAGAAAAGATTTTCGATTTGGTTGATAGCTGGGCGTGTGTTTCTAGCCCAATCACAATTTCCCATTCCATTATTTTGTTCCTGCTAAACGTTGGTGCCAGTCGCTGTGCTGTTGAAAACGGTCGGCAATGGCAAGCAGCTGACCTTCGTTAAAGTGATTACCAATGAGCTGTAAGCCTACAGGCATGTTGTTCAGACCAAAGCCGCAAGGTACAGACATAGCGGGTAATCCGGCTAAGTTTGCGCCTAAGGTATACACATCATTACGCCAGTCAGCGGTGGGGTCAGCGTCTTTGCGGTCTAAGCGTGGGGCTGAGCGAGGTGCTACGGGGCCTATAATCAGATCACACTGCTCAAAAGCCGCTTGAAAATCATTGGCAATCAGACGGCGTACGCGTTGTGCTTGCAAGTAGTACGCATCGTAGTAGCCTTCACACAGCACATAGGTGCCGGTTAATATACGGCGTATCACTTCTGTACCAAAGGCTTCGGCACGCGTATTGCTAATCATGCTTTCTACGTCGGTATATTCAGCCGCACGGTGACCAAAGCGCACACCATCAAAACGTGAAAGGTTACTTGAAGCTTCAGCGGGGGTAATTACATAATAGGTGGCTACCGATTGTTGCGTTAAAGGCAGAGAGATATCTACACGCGTAGCCCCTAAAGATTCATAGAGCTTTAAGGCTTCTTCAATGGCTGCAGTACTTTCAGCGGATAAATTATCGGTGAAGTATTCTTCTGGCACTCCAATGCGTAAACCTTTAAGCGGTTGTTCGGCTTGATGGTCAAAATGTGTGTTCAGCTCAGCGAACTGTTGGTTTATACGTTCAGCATTATTGGAGTTAGCGCCACATTTTTCTAGGCTGGTAGGATCGTTTTCATCAAAGCCCACCATATGGTTCAATACCGCTAATACGTCCCGGGCGCTACGCGCTATAGGGCCTGCTTGATCCATGCTGGAAGCATAAGCAATCATACCAAAGCGAGAGATGGTGCCATAAGTGGGTTTTAAGCCGGTTAAACCACAATGGGAGGCGGGTTGGCGTATAGAGCCGCCCGTATCAGAACCCGTGGCTGCCATCACAAAGCCAGCGGCTACGGCGGCGGCTGAACCACCCGACGAACCGCCAGGAGTGCGCGTGGTATCCCAAGGGTTTTGTATAGCGCCAAAGTAGGAGGTGGTGCTATCTGAGCCCATGGCAAACTCATCACAATTGAGTTTACCTAAAGAGACGGCGCCTGCTTGCTGCAATTTGGCCACCACGGTGGCATCAAAAGGGCTAATGTAATTTTCCAGCATTTTACTGCCGGCGGTGGTGCGCCAACCTTTGGTCACAAATACGTCTTTGTGAGCAATGGGAATACCGGTTAAAGTAGTAGCAGTGCCATTTTTTAATAAAGCATCTGCGGCATCCGCTTGGGCTAAAGTTAAATCGGCCTCTATATGCGTAAAGGTATTGAGGTTGTTTTGTGCAGTGCGGCGAAGCGCATCTTGAGCTAGCTCTCTAGCGCTTATTTTACCCTCACGTAAGGCATGACTTAATGCGTTTAGATCAGGAAATTCGTTAAATAAAGACATAATTATTGGACTTACTCTATAACCGTGGGAACCAAAAACAGCCCTTCACTTTGGGCGGGGGCGTTGCTCATGAGCGCAGCACGCTCTTCAGTCGTATTAGTGGGGGCAGGCTCGTCGTTGCGTAGGCGTAGACTCATTTCTTGTCTAGCCGCTAAGGGCTGCACTAAGGGTTCTATGCCACTGGTATCTACGCTTTGTAACTGTGCAAAGAGTTCAATAATTTGGCCGAAATCTTGTGCCGCTGCAGCGGTTTGCTCGGGGGTAAGTGCTATGTGTGCTAGATGTGCAATATGTGCTACATCCTGCTGTGTAATTGCCATAAAAAGTCCCAGTGTCAGTATTAAAATTAAAAAATTGGTGCGTTGCTCCCATTTTGGGGCGATTTTAGTTCAAAATACAGCCTAGTTAAGGTTTAGACCGTAATTCAGTCTGAATTGAGCTTAATTATAAGTTATCATTGATCGTTTCGTTGTCAGGTTTTTATTAGAACCTACACCTCTTCATTTATACCCATTTTTATCTACATTGCGCACCCATGTTCGGATTCCTACGCAGTTATTTCTCAAGCGACATGGCTATAGATCTAGGTACGGCTAACACCCTCATATATGTACGGGGTAAAGGTATTGTACTGGACGAGCCATCTGTTGTAGCCATTCGCCACGATGGCGGCCCTAACGGCAAAAAAATTATTCAAGCAGTTGGTCATGAAGCCAAACAAATGTTGGGGCGGGTACCGGGTAATATCGAAGCCATTCGCCCCATGAAAGATGGTGTGATTGCTGATTTCACCGTCACGGAGCAAATGCTCAAACAATTCATACGTATGGTGCATCCGCGCAGTATGTTTGCGCCTAGCCCTCGTATTATAGTGTGTGTGCCATGTGGCTCCACTCAGGTGGAGCGCCGTGCTATTCGTGAATCAGCACTGGGCGCTGGTGCTAGCCAAGTTTACCTGATCGAAGAGCCGATGGCAGCAGCCATAGGTGCAGGCTTAGCCGTTTCTGATGCCAGTGGCTCTATGGTAGTTGATATTGGTGGTGGTACCACTGAGGTGGCTGTTATCTCCTTAGGGGGAATGGTTTATAAAGGCTCGGTACGGGTAGGTGGTGATAAATTCGACGAAGCCATTATTAATTACATTCGTCGTAATTACGGTATGCTTATTGGTGAACCTACAGCTGAGCGCATTAAAAAAGAAATTGGCTCCGCCTTTCCCGGTACTGAAGTGCGTGAAATTGAAGTTAAAGGGCGTAATTTATCTGAAGGCGTACCCCGTAGCTTTACCGTTTCCTCCAATGAAATTCTGGAATCACTTACCGATCCACTCAATCAAATTGTATCTGCCGTTAAAACGGGTTTAGAGCAAACGCCTCCCGAGTTAGGAGCAGACATTACCGAAAAGGGGATTGCTCTTACCGGTGGTGGTGCCTTAGTGCATGATTTAGATCGATTGCTGCAAGAAGAAACCGGTTTGCCAGTAATTGTGGCTGAAGATCCACTGTCTTGTGTGGTGCGTGGTTGTGGTGAGGCCCTAGAGCACTTAGAGAAGCTGGGAGCCGTATTTATTTACGACTAAGCCCGTCTCATGCAAGAACAACGTTCTATTCGGCTATTTAGACGCGGTCCCGCCGCAGAAGTTCGCTTAGCTGTTTTCGTTTTGTTATCGGTAGTGCTGTTAATTACTGATGCTCGCTGGCCCGTACTTGAGCCGGCGCGCCAAGCCATCGCGACGGCTATTTATCCGTTTCAACGTGTGGCCATGGCACCTGCTGATATGGCACAGTATGTGGATACGTGGCTTAATGCCACCGCTTTGGTGCATAGTGAAAAAGAAGCCTTGCAGCGTCAACGCATTGAATTAGCACAAATCACCACGCATGCTGCTCAGCTGGCCGCTGAAAATGAACAGTTACGTCGCTTATTACAAGTGGCAGACACCGTGACCCAACCTGCGGTAGCTGTAGAGGTTTTTTATGAGCCTCCAAATGCGTTTAATAGGCGATTAGTACTAAATAAAGGCGCAAAACACGGTATTTTAGCCGGCATGCCAGTTATTGATGAAGGCGGTGTGGTGGGCCAAATTGTACGCGTCACTTCTAATACCGCCGAAGCAGCTCTCATCACCGATGACAAGGTTTCCATACCTGTACAAGTATTACGTAATGGCTTACGTTTAGTGGCTTTTGGCGGTAATGCGGCCTCTAAGGTAGAGGCCCGTTATTTAACCAATGAAGTGGATCTAGAAGTCGGCGATACCTTAGTCACCAGTGGTATAGGGGGCTTATTTCCAGCCGGGTTACCGGTAGCTCAAGTAGAAAGCATTGATTTTGATCCTGCTACGGGCTTTGCAGTGGCAATAGGGCAGCCTTTATCCCATCCGGAACGTTATAGGCATTTCTTGGTCTTACTAATAGACCAAGAGGAACCACAGAGACAAAAACAGGAAGTAGAATGGCTCAATGAGTAAGTCACCGTACCGTCAGCATTCATCTAAACCTAAAGACGAGCGCAGCTTTCACAACCGTCCGCTTAGCTCTTTGCAGCCCATTGATAGCTCTCCTTTCAAACCGGCATCCAGTGCATGGATGGTTTGGGGTTCAGTATTTTTAATGTGGATTCTGTCTCTGCTGCCCTGGCGCTTATGGCCTATGGCGCCAGATTTGTTGCTATTGGTGTTATGTTTTTGGACTTTGCACGAACCGCATCGCGTCAATATGCTGGCAGGATTTTTGTTAGGTCTAACGCTAGACGTACATGGTGGTGCTTTACTGGGTGAGCACGCCTTGAGTTATGTGCTCGCTATTTATGGCGTGGGATTATTGCAGCGCCGGCTTTTGATGTTTAGCGCCTTGGTACAACTAATTCACTTACTCCCCATTTGGGTACTGGCCTTAGCGGTTTCACGCTTTATACACGCCTGGTTTGCAGGAGAGTGGGCGGGTTGGGCGTGGCTATGGTCAGCAGCGCTTATGGCGGCTTTATGGCCTATTGTGGATTTTTTACTGTTATTGCCGCATCGGCTTCGGGATGAAGCAGAAGAAAACACCCCTTAATTATTTTTCACTAGCCTCGCATTATGTTTGAGTTTAAGAAAACCTCACAGCTATTACGTAAACGCACCTTAGTGCGCGCTACGGTAGCGGGCATAGTGGTGGTTTTATTGTTAAGTGCGTTGATTGGGCGTTTGTGGTATTTGCAGGTGGTGCGTTATGAAGGCTTTGCCGCCAGAGCAGATCAAAACCGTATTGCGGTGGTGCCCATTCCACCGCGCCGTGGTGAGGTCACAGATCGGACTGGGGTGGTGTTAGCACGTAATTACCGGGATTACACATTAATGGTGGTGCCCGCGGATGTAGAAGGCGATATGGAAGAGATGCTCGATGAGCTCGCCAGTCTGGTTTATATTTCATCGCGTGATAGACAACGTTTTAAACAAGCCTTAGGGCAAAGTAGCCGCTATGCCCAGACGTTATTACGAAATAATCTCAATGAGGTGGAAGCCTCTTGGTTTGCTGCCCATTCTTTTAAGTTTCCCGGAGTAGAGTTGCAGGCCCGCTGGGTGCGTGAATACCCTCAGGGTGAATCTGCCGCTCATGTCATTGGCTACGTAGGGCGTATATCTCAAGCAGATGAAGAGCAGCTTGAGGAGCAAGGTCGCATGGGAAATTACCGTGGCACCCATATTATTGGTAAAAAAGGCATAGAAAAAACTTGGGAAGAGGTGTTGCACGGTCAAACGGGTGTGGAAGAGGTTGAAGTCACAGCCAGAGGGCGGCCTGTACGGGTGCTGAGTCGTATAGATCCCATCCCTGGAGCAGATTTACGACTTTCTATAGACATAGGTTTACAAAAATTCGCGGAAGCACAGTTTGAAGGTAAACGCGGTGCTTTAGTGGCTATAGAGCCTGCTACAGGTGAAGTGTTGGCTTTTGTATCTGCGCCGTCTTTTGATCCTAATTTATTCATTGATGGTATTGATGTAGAGAGTTGGCGCAAGCTTAACGAGTCCCCTGATCACCCTCTTATTAATAGGCCATTATTTGGCACTTACCCCATAGGTTCCACCTATAAGCCTTTTGTAGCCTTAGCCGCTTTAGACTTAGGTAAGCGTCAAGCCAAAGAGCGCTTATACGATCCTGGTTATTATGAGCTGGGCAATCAACGTTTTAGAAATGCAGGCGGTGCCGTGTATGGCATGACCGATATGCACCGTGCCTTAGTGGTGTCTTCTGATACTTATTTTTATTCTTTAGCCTTAGAGATTGGGGTGGATGGTCTACATGACTTCAGTAAACAATTTGGTTTTGGTCAGCTAACGGGCATTGATCTAGACGGTGAACGTAAAGGCATTTTGCCATCACGTGAATGGAAACGTCAGGCGTATAAAACCGCAGAGCAACAGCGTTGGTATGCAGGTGAAACCGTTTCAGTGATGGTGGGCCAAGGCTATAATTCCTTTACTTTATTGCAATTAGCTCAAGCCACCTCTGTGCTGGCTAATGACGGGATTTATATGAAACCGCACTTAGTGCGTAATATCGTTAATTCCATTACCGCCGAAGAGCAGCCCACGGTGACAGAGCCCTCGCATATTATCCCTCTAAAAAAAGAGCATATAGATGTGGTGAAGAATGCCTTGGTTGATGTGACCCGTAGCGGTACAGCACGGCGCGCTTTTAGCGATGCAACCTATCAAGCCGCCGGTAAAACCGGTACGGCGCAAGTATTTAGTTTACGTGGCGCCAAATATAACGCTAGCGCTATCGATGAGCGCCTGCGTGATCATGCCTTATTTATGTCTTATGCGCCGGCTGAACAGCCACAAATTGCCATAGCGCTAATTGTAGAAAATGGGGGGTGGGGTGCCACAGTAGCCGCTCCCATCGCCCGTAAAATCTTTGATTATTGGCTTATAGATAAAGGTCATCTACCTAAAAAAAGAGAAGCTGTTGATGTGAACGTAGAACTAGAAGAGCAAGTCGTGTTTGAGCAGGCCAGCTTATGAAACGCATTTGGCACGGCATACTACGCGCGTTTTACTCCCTAGATCTACCACTTTTAATCTTATTAGCGCTCATGGCAATATTAGGATTAACGGTGATGCATTCTGCGGTGGGCGGCACCGATTGGCGTTTTGCCGAACAGTCCAAACACTTTTTAGTGGCCTTTTTTGTGATGTGGGCAGTGGCCATCATACCGCCACCTTGGATTATGCGAGCCGCCCCGTATGTCTATATAGTGGCGTTAATATTGCTGTTAGGTGTGGAGTTAATAGGTGAAACGAGCAAAGGGGCTACGCGTTGGTTGAATTTGGGTTTTACCCGCATACAGCCCTCTGAGATGCTGAAAATTACGGTACCTATTATGTTGGCGTGGTATTTTCACCGGCGTCAAAATACTGACCTACGTTTTATTGACTTTTTTATTGCTATTGTTTTATTAGCCATTCCTTTTGTTTTGATTGTACGACAGCCCGATTTAGGCACTGGGCTGCTGGTGCTGATGGCCGGTTTTTTTGTGATGTACTTTGCAGGTTTGTCGTTCAAGCTACTGATACCTGCGGCTTTGGCGCTCATCATAGGGTTAGGGGTGGTGCTGTATTACGAAGATATATTGTGCGCTCCGGATTTTGATTGGGTAGTGCTGCGGGATTATCAAAAACATCGTGTTTGTACTTTATTGAATCCTGGCATAGATCCGTTAGGCAAAGGTTTTCACACTATTCAATCCATGATTGCTGTAGGTTCAGGGGGCGTTTACGGTAAGGGCTATATGTTGGGCACCCAGTCCCGTCTTGATTTCATTCCTGAGCGCACTACAGACTTCATTTTTGCTGTGTTTTCTGAAGAGTTTGGGCTCTACGGCGGCATTATGTTGTTAGTGCTATATGGGCTAATTATCTTCCGTGGTTTAGCCATCACCTTGTATGCACGTACTCAATACAGCCGTTTAGTGGCTGGTGCTATGTCTATGATGCTCTTTACTTATGTGTTGGTAAATGTGGGTATGGTTACGGGCGTACTGCCCGTGGTGGGAGTGCCTTTGCCCTTTATGAGCTATGGGGGGACGGCGTTATTAACCTTAGGGGTGGCTTGTGGCATGTTGATGGGTATTAGCCGCTATAGACCTGCTAAAAGCGAATAACATCAATAATGATTCAATAACCCGCATTACTATTAATGCCTTGTAGTAGCTTTAATACCGGTGCGGGTAAGGCCGCTTGATGAATGTCTGCTAAAGCTAGCCATTGTTGAGAGGTCTGTGTGGCATAAGATGAGGGAGGTTCGCGCAGATCGCTTGTGGTTTGTTGTAGCCACCACGGCGTAATATGCAGCTTAAAGTGACTGAAAACATGGCTAAGCTCTGCCATTTTTTGCGCTGAATCCAAAGGTTTTAAGCCTTGTTGTTGTAAAAACTGGTGTAGCTGTGCTTGGTTTTCAAATTGTGGCAAGCTTAATAACCCACCCCAAATGCCGCTATCAGGCCGCTGTTGTACCAGCACCTGATGGCCTTGTTGTAAAATTAACATATGGCAGCTGCGCTCGGGTGTGCTTTTTCGCGGTTTAGGCGTAGGCAGTTCAGTTTGAGCTTGATGGCTAAAGGCATAGCAACCTTTTTGTAGCGGGCAAGCCGCACAATTGGGCTGGCCCCGGGTACAGACTTGCGCGCCTAAATCCATTTGTCCTTGTGTGTAAGCTGCCATATTTAAATCTGAAGGGGCTGCTTTTAAGGCTTCATGTGCCAGATCCCATAGTTGTTTTTCGGTGACACGTAAATGCGTGAGACCATAAATCCCAAAGTACCTACAAAACACGCGCTTTACATTACCATCCATAATGGGCGCCCGCTCGCCATAAGCAAAGGCCGCAATGGCGGCGGCTGTAGAAGGGCCTATGCCGGGTAATTCAGCTAATAAAGTGCTGCTGCGCGGAAACTCCCCGTCATATTGCTGTTGAATAGTTTGAGCACATTTATGTAAATTTCTGGCTCTAGCGTAATAGCCCAAGCCCGCCCAATAGGGCATCACTTCATCTTGGCTGGCGACTGCCAAGACGGTTACTGTAGGAAAACGTTCTAAAAAACGCTGGTAATAGCCCAATACCGTAGCCACCTGCGTTTGCTGCAGCATAATTTCTGACAGCCAAATCCTATACGGATCTTGGGTGTTTTGCCACGGCAAATGATGTCGCCCCTGCACCTGCTGCCATTCCACCACCCGCTGCGCAAAATTACTAATTCCTTTCACATCTCTCCCCACCTTAACCGACTCCTTCAGTGGGAAGCGGCCCATGGCCGCGATACCTCGTTACCGACCACCGCGCTGCCAGCGCTGAAATCACCATAATAAACAGCATAGCCACCAATAGATCCATTGTAGGAGGAAGGTGTAAGGTGAGTTGTGTATCGTAACTAATAGCCAGCTTATTCAATGCGGTATTTAAGGGTGTCAATATTAATAAGCTTAAAAGTGCTGCCACTAAACATGAAATACCCCCACTAATGGCCCCCACATATAAAAAAGGCCGACGCACAAAGCTCTCCGTAGCACCTACTAAACGGGCTACTGCGATTTCCTGACGTTGGTTAAGTGCCTGCAAACGAATTGTATTAAACACCGTGGCCACCACAATAATTCCTATCGTTAAACTCAATAAAAGGAGAGCCACTTGCCCAAACTTAAGTAATGCATCTAAACGCTGTAACCATTCACGATCTAATTGCACCCTATCCACCTCAGCCATAGTTTGAATATCATTAGCTAAGATTGCCGCCTGCTGGCTTTGTTCATTACCATTTTTGAGCTTTAAAATAAGCGCATCGGGTAGGGGGTTGGAAGGTAAAGCACTGAGCGCATCGGCCCATGTAGGATCTTGTTTTAAGGCCTTGATAGCTTGATTTTTATCAAGAGACTCTATGCCTTCTAATTGTTCAGCATACCGTTTTGCTAATTGCTGCTGTATAGCTTTGCTCTCATCGGTACTAAGTTCTGTGCGCAAATACACCGTAATTTCAGTGGCCATGGGGATTTGCTGTACTACCGGTTGTGCTGCTAAGAGTAAGGTCCAACTGATAAGTGGGACGCAAAGCGCTAAAGCCACAACGATAATATTGGTAAGTGAAGAGAAGGGTTGAGTGAGTAGTCGAATAAGGGCTACTCTACAAGCGTATTGATGTTGACGCAGCCAGCTTTTCATAGAGGAGTTCCTGCCATATCGGTAAAGCGGCCTGATTCAATTAACAAGGTACGGCGCGCATAATTAGCCATGAGCTCGCGATCGTGCGAAGCAATAAGTGTGGTCACGCCCACACGGTTAAATTCGTTAAAAACATCCATAATACGGGTCGCACTTTCGGCATCTAAGTTAGCAGTAGGTTCATCAGCAATCACAATGGCCGGTCTATTCACAATGGCACGTGCAATGGCTAAACGCTGTTGCTCACCACCCGACATTTCAATCGGGTATTGTTCCTCTTTACCGGCTAAGCCCACTTTCTCCATAGCAGCACGCGCACGTTTTATTGCTCTAGTGCGCTCTACGCCCACCACTTCTAGGGGCAACATGACATTATGTATGGCGGTACGGTCATGCAAGAGGTGCACATCCTGTAAGATAAGACCTATAGAGCGCCGTATATAAGGCTGGGCTCGGGCTGGCAGTTGATCAATCCGGTTACCTTTCACATGCACAGCGCCACGCGTGGGGCTTTCTAAGCCTCCTATTAAACGCAGTAAGGTGGATTTTCCTGCCCCTGAAGGCCCGGATACAAACACAAACTCACCGGCATTAATGTGGAAGTTAATGTCAGCCAAGATATTTTGACTACGGCCATAGGATTTAAAAACGTGCTTGAATTCGATCATTGGTTAAGTATAGTAAAAGATCTAGCAGTAAATGGGCTTTGTAACATTAACGTACAGACTGGAGGGCTAACTTAGGTTACATTTTAACTAAGATGTAAAAAAACTAAGTAATAATTTAGCAATTTAGCTAGTAGAAATCAGGAGAAGAATATGAAAATGACAAATTTCACCAAAACAGCCGCTGCTTTAGGCATGGCTGTCATTCTAGCAGGTTGTGCTGCACCCACGACTCAAGGTGGTCGCACTGCCGTGGGTACGGGAGCGGGTGCTGCCGTAGGTGCGGGTTTAGGTGCTTTGATTGGCGATAGCAGTAAATCTGCCATGATTGGTGCAGGTATTGGTGCCTTAGTGGGTGGAGTAGCTGGTTATAACTGGTCTGGTATTAAAGAAGATGTGCAGCAGTCTGGCGCCACTGGTCTGGGCGTAGACGTAACTGAAATGCCCGATGGCTCTTTACGCGTTAATATCCCTAGCCATGTGTCTTTTGCTTCAGGCCAATCCCAGCTTAATCCCAACCTTTATCCCGTTTTGGATAGTGTAGCTCGTGCTTTGGTGCAGCATCCCGAGTTGCGTGCTTATGCGATTGGTTATACCGATAGTACCGGTGGTGCTCAGTTAAACCAGCGCTTATCAGTGGAACGTGCACAAGCCGTCACTAATTATCTCGCCCAACATGGTGTGAATAGCAGCTATTTAAGCGCCGAAGGCCGTGGTCCTAATAACCCCGTAGCCAGTAATGACACCGCCGAAGGCCGCGCCATGAACCGTCGTGTGGAACTATACCTTTACGCGCCAAAATAAGTATTGGGCCTGGCCCAATACCAACGGTGAGGATTGGTAACATCCATAAAGATCCCCCCGTAGAGGTCGGGCCATGCCCGACCTACCTATTTATACCGCGATAAATTCAAATCATCACTACGTATAGCGGTTTCATTACCTGAAATAATATCAGCAATCACATTTGCACTGCCCACACTCATCGTCCAGCCTAAGGTGCCGTGTCCTGTGTTTAAATATAAATTCTTAGCAGGTCCTTTACCAATAATAGGTACGCTATCGGGTGTTTTAGGGCGCAAACCAGTCCAGAAATTAACATCCTTAGTTTCAGTGCTGGCTTTAGGAAATAAATCGTTAAGCACCATCAGTAGGGTGTCTTGGCGTTTAGGGTTTAACGTTTTATCAAAGCCTGCCACCTCAGCCATCCCACCCACACGTATACGCTCATCAAAACGCGTAATCGCAATTTTATAGCTTTCATCTAGCATGGTGGATTGCGGAGCAAACTCGGCATCGGCTATGGGTACGGTGATGGAGTAGCCTTTAAGCGGATAAACCGGTATGGAGGCAATGTTACGCATTAAAGGTCTAGACCAAGAGCCCAAGCACACTAAATAGGCATCAGCTGTAATAAGTTGATTGTTGCTTATCACACCTGTGATGGTGTCACCATGGCGTTGAATTTGTTGAATAGACTCATTGAGTTTGAATTCTACACCTAGCTCTTTGGCCATTTCTGCAAGTTTAGTGGTGAATATATAACAGTCACCGGTTTCATCTTCAGGGATCTGCAAGCCACCGGCTAATTTATCTTTTACTAGTTCTAGGGCGGGCTCGGCTTTATAAAGTTCATCACGCTGTAGTAACTCAAAGGGCACCCCCATTTCTTCTAAGATACGCATATCCGCATCTGAGCCGTCCATTTGCTGTTGAGTTCTAAAAAGCTGTAGAGTGCCTTTTTGGCGGGCTTCGTAATCTATGCCTGTATCAGCGCGTAATTGACCTAAGCACTGACGGCTGTAATTAGAAATACGCACCATGCGCTCTTTGTTTATTTTGTATTTAGCAGCCGTGCAGTTAGCCCACATTTGCAACATCCATTTCAATTGGAATAATGTGCCATCAGGACTAAAACTAAAAGGGGGGTGTTCGGCAAACAGCCATTTTGCGGCTTTCAAGGGGATGCCGGGAGCCGCCCACGGTGAAGCATAGCCAAAAGAAACTTGCCCTGCATTAGCGTAGCTGGTTTCGGTGGCAGAAGCGCCCAGCTTATCTATAACCGTAACGCTATGACCTTGTTTGGCTAAATAATAGGCGCTGGTTACTCCAGTCACCCCTGCGCCTAGCACAAGTACTTTCATCAAAAGTTCCTTAGGTTTGGGTTGGCGTGTTGATAATCACCATGTTATCGCGGTGAATAAGCTCAGCATCAGACATAGAGCCTAGAATTTCTGCAATACGATAACTGGGTTCTCCCAGTATACGCTGCGTGTCTTCACTAGAATAATTAATGAGTCCTCGGCCATACTCATAGCCAGCTTCATCTATGCAGGCCACTAGATCACCCCGATTAAAATGGCCTAATACCTCTGTGACACCTATGGCTAATAAGCTTTTGTGACCAGCAGTTAGAGCTTCTATAGCACCGGCGTCTAAGCGTACTTGACCTTTCACGTGTAGGTGGCTGGAGAGCCAACGTTGGCGCGCCGATTGCACAGGCAGTTTTGCACGTAGCTCGGTGCCTATGGCTTCACCCGCCGCCAAACGCAGTAATACATTGGGCTCCTGGCCTGAAGCAATCACGGTATGCCCGCCACTATTGGCGGCGCGTTTTGCAGCTAAAATTTTCGTGAGCATTCCCCCTGTGCCTACGCTGCTGCCAGCACCACCTGCCATTTTTTCTAAGGCGCGGTCACCGGCTTGGGCGTGAGTAATAAGCTTGGCATCTGGGTGACTACGCGGGTCGGCGCTAAAGAGACCGATTTGATCCGTTAAGATAATCAAGGATTCGGCTTCGATGAGGTTTGTAACTAGCGCCCCTAGCGTATCGTTATCCCCCAGACGAATTTCATCGGTGATGACGGTGTCATTCTCATTCACTATAGGCACCACACCCAGTTTTAATAAGGTGTAGATAGTGCTGCGGGCGTTTAGGTAACGGGTGCGATCGGCTAAGTCTTCATGAGTTAATAAAATCTGTGCGGTACGTATACCATGCTCAGCAAAAGCCACTTCATAGGCTTGTACTAAACCCATCTGCCCAACTGCGGCAGCGGCTTGTAACTCGTGCATAGCAGTAGGGCGGCGTGTCCAGCCTAGGCGCACTATGCCTTCGGCAATGGCGCCACTAGATACAAGTACTACTTGTTTGCCTTGTTGGTGCAGTTGTGCAATTTGGGCAGACCAATGCTTAACCGCATGGTGATCTATGCCTTTGCCTTGGTTAGTGACCAAAGAGGATCCTACTTTCACCACAATACGCTCTGAGTCTGCCACTACAGAGGGGGGAGGGGTGGTCTTAGTTTTGTCATTTTTATTTGTAGCCATAGGGAAATAAATCCTTATTCCTCATCAAGATCAATGTTTTGACGGTTTGACTTAAAGCGGGGGTCATCGGGTTCAAAATCTGCCGCGGCTTCTTCTTCGGCTTGTTGAAGTTTGGCTTGTTGTTGATCAAGGTGGCTTTGCACTTTTAAGATTAGCGGCTTGGTGCCTTCACCTGTTAAGGCAGAAATGCCAAATATGGGGCCTTGCCAATCTAAGCGCATCACTAATTGCTCTATAAAGTCTTCAGCATCTTCCACCATGTCTAGTTTATTAAGCACTAGCCAACGGGGTTTTTCATAAAGATCTGCGCTATATAAACGTAATTCATCCACGATGGTTTCTACGTCCGCTACTGCTTTATCTAGAGTATCGATCTCCGGGTCTAAATTGCTTACATCCACTATATGTAACAATAGACGAGTACGAGAAAGATGTCTTAAAAATAAATGCCCTAAACCTGCACCTTCAGAGGCACCTTCAATTAAACCTGGTAAGTCTGCAATCACAAAACTGTGACCGGGGGAAGTACGTACTACGCCTAAATTGGGGTGTAGGGTGGTGAAAGGGTAATCAGCAATACGTGGGCGCGCATTAGATACTTTACTAATAAAGGTGGATTTACCGGCATTTGGTAAGCCTAATAGACCTACATCGGCTAATACCTTAAGCTCCAAACGTAAGCGGCGCTGGCCACCTTCTTCGCCGGGAGTAAATTGGCGCGGCGCGCGATTCACACTACTTTTAAAGTGTAAATTACCCAATCCGCCTTTGCCGCCCTCAGCTAGAGTGACTTGTTGACCGTGTTGGTCTAGATCAAATAACAGCTCGTTGGTGTCCGCATCGTAAATGCTCGTGCCCACCGGCATGCGTAAAATGATGTCATCAGCCGCCGCCCCGTATTGATCAGAGCCACGGCCATTTTCGCCATTACGGGCTTTGTGCAAACGCGCATAACGATAATCAACGAGGGTGTTGATGTTGTTGTCTGCGATGGCATAAACGGCACCACCGCGCCCCCCATCACCGCCGTCTGGACCGCCTTTAGGAATAAATTTTTCGCGTCTAAAGCTAGCAGAGCCATTGCCCCCTTTACCGCCTTGTACTTCAATAGTGGCTTCGTCTACAAATTTCATATCTGTTCTCTTTTTTAATAGAAATAACTAATAAAGCAATCGCCAATAAAAAAACTGCACCTGTGCCTCGGAATAGACTTCCGGCCACTAGGGTGCAGTTTTTGTTTGGTATAACCCGAGGGTTATTTATGCGTTATTACTCAGCAGCAACTACTGTAACGGTGCGCTTATTGAGGGCGCCTTTGGTGCTGAAGTTAACTTGACCATCTACCAAAGAATACAAGGTGTGGTCTTTACCCATGCCTACGTTAGCACCAGCATGAAACTGAGTACCACGTTGACGAACAATGATGGCGCCGGCTGAAATAGCCTGACCACCGTAAACTTTGACGCCTAGACGTTTAGCCTGTGAGTCGCGTCCGTTTCGCGTAGAGCCGCCGCCTTTTTTCTGTGCCATGGTTATGCACTCCTATTTAGGTATTACCCGAAAAATGTAATGTGTAATGCAACAATAATGCGAATTAATTAGCAATTAGGCATTAACGGCATCAATACGGATTTCGGTGTAGTTTTGACGATGACCTTGGGTACGACGATAGCCCTTGCGACGGCGCATCTTAAAAACTTTAATTTTGTCGTGACGGCCTTGTGCAAGAACTGTAGCTGTAACCGTTGCACCATCAACGAAAGGACCACCAATTTGCAGTGATTCACCTTCGCCTACGGATAAAACCTGGTCTAGCGAGATTTCTTGCCCAATGTCTGCCGGTATCTGTTCTATTTTCAATTTTTGGCCGACGCAAACACGATATTGTTTGCCGCCGGTTTTTATAACCGCGTACATAGGGTATTCCTATTAAAAAAGTAGACTAAGCCTAGGATTATAAATTGAAACATCCAGAAAAAGCAACGTCTGTTACCAATTCTCCCCGTAGATGTCGGGCCGTGCCCGATATATCAGATTGGGCATGTCCCAACCTCTACAGGGGGAACCCTGCACCTAATCGAATTATTTGCTTACAGTTGAAACCTTTTACAACGGCAATGTTTTTTGTAGTCACGTACAGTTGAGATGTAACTGTAGAGGTAGTGATTGGGCCATGCCTAATCTAACTGAAAACAAAAAAGCAAAGGAGATAGTATGCTTAACTATGCATTGTTGTTCTTTATCGTAGCGATAGTAGCTGCCGTTTTAGGATTTGGTGGCCTAGCGGCTGGTGCCGCATCTATTGCCAAGGTGTTGTTTTTTGTGTTTTTGGTCTTGGCGGTGCTATCACTGTTAAGAGGGTTGATTAAATAGCGGGTCGGGGATAATTATATCGGGCACGGCCCGACATCTACAGGGGGCGTCGCCACCAATATTACCAATTCCCCCTGTAGAGATTGGGCCATGCCCAATCTCTCCCCTTCAATCTACCCCCAACTACGATCTATAATCTGCATTAATCGTCACATACTCATGTGAAAAATCGCAAGTATATACCGTTTCGGTATGCTCGCCACGGTCTAATGCCACGCGCACCAAAATCTCACTTTCTTCCATTACGCGTTTACCATCGGCCTCCACGTAATCGGGGTTACGGCCACCGTGGGTAGCAACCAACACATCACCTAGCCATAAGCGCAGCTTATTGACGTTTAAGTCATGCACACCAGCGTAACCAATGGCAGCTAAAATACGCCCTAAGTTTGGATCTGAGGCAAAGAAAGCGGTTTTCACGAGGGGAGAGTGCGCAATAGCATAAGCAATTTTTCGAGCCTCTTCAGAGCTAGCTGCTTCTTCTACGGTAATGGTAATAAACTTTGTTGCGCCTTCGCCATCTCGGACAATTTTTTGTGCTAAATCTATAGCCGCATCACGTAAAGCTTGGAAAAGCGTGTTGTAATGCGGATTGGCCACGCAATCCACATGCACATTGCTCTGCCCCGTAGCAGCAATTATAAAGCAATCATTCGTAGAGGTGTCTCCATCTACTGTGATGCGATTAAAAGACTTGTTGGCAATCTCTTTAGTGATCTCTTGAAGTAGCTCAGGGGAAATGCCAGCATCCGTGCTCAAAAAACCCAGCATGGTGGCCATATCAGGGCGAATCATGCCCGAGCCTTTGCTAATACCAGTAATGGTGATGGTTTCACCGTCCAGATCAATTTGGGTGGAGTAGATCTTAGGCTGCGTATCAGTGGTCATGATGCTGTGAGCAGCGGCAAACCAATTGTTGTCTTGTAAATCAGACACCGCTGTGGGCAGAGCGCCTAACAGCTTATTCATCGGCAGGGGTTCTAAAATAACCCCCGTAGAAAAGGGCAGCACTTGCGAGGGGCGTAAATCCAAAAGCTTAGCTAGATTGCTGCATGTGTTGCGAGCATCTACTAAGCCGGGCTCACCCGTACCGGCATTGGCATTGCCGGTATTAATGACTAAGGCGCGAGTTTCATTGTCTGAAGCCATATTGGCCTCACACACTTGTACTGGCGCAGCGCGAAAACGGTTAGTTGTAAATACGCCAGCTACTACGGTATTAGGAGCAAACTTAAATACCGTAAGGTCAGGATGATCAGCTTTTTTAATGCCAGCTGCGGCAATGCCTATTTGCACACCTTTGACGGCATGAATATCAGACTGAGACGGAATAACGAGATTAACTGCCATGGCACACCTATCTAAATAATGGGGGAAAAACTACGCTTTAATTTTAGAAAATACCTTGGCGGCTATTTCTAAGGTTGCTTCTATGACGGCATCATCATGCGCGCCTGAAGTGAAAGAAGCCTCAAAAGCTGAGGGCGCCCAATACACGCCTTCGCCTAACATGGCATGGAAGAAATCATTGAATTTTGCGGTATTACTTGCAGATACCTCAGCGAAGGAAGTGGGAATGCGCTCACTAAAATACAGTCCCAGCATACCACCCACACTATCTGTACAGAAAGTAACGCCCGCCTCTTTGGCTGCGGCTTCTAGGCCTTTGGCAAGTTTTGTGGTTTGCGCTGTAAGTTGCTCGTAAAAAGCTTCGTTATCAAGTAGCTTTAAAGTCGTAATGCCTGCAGCGACTGCGACGGGATTACCAGATAACGTACCGGCCTGATACACGCCCCCTAAAGGAGCAATCACGTCCATGATCTCTTTGCGACCACCAAAAGCCCCCACGGGCATGCCACCACCAATGACCTTAGCGAGTGTGGTCAAATCAGGAGTAATACCGGTTAAGCCTTGCACCCCTTGTGGGCCAGTACGAAAGCCCGTCATCACTTCATCAAAAATCAGTACGGAATCATTTTTAGTACACAGCTCACGTAAGGTTTCTAAAAAACCGGGTATGGGTTTGATGAGATTCATATTACCCGCCATGGGTTCTACGATCACACACGCAATGTCATCACCATGTTTAGCAAAAGCGGCTTTAACGGCATCTATATTATTAAAATCTAAAACTACCGTATGACGAATAAAATCGTCCGGCACACCCGCGGAAGTTGGGTTGCCAAATGTAAGCAGCCCTGAGCCCGCTTTAACCAGTAGACTATCGGCATGACCGTGGTAACAACCTTCAAACTTAATGATAGTGTTGCGACCCGTATAGCCACGTGCTAAACGAATAGCACTCATGGTAGCTTCGGTGCCGGAGCTAACGAGACGTACTTTTTCTATAGATGGCAAGCGTTTGCAGATCAATTCTGCTAGTTCGACTTCGCCTGCGGTAGGTGCACCAAACGATAGGCCTTTAACTGCCGCCTCTTGTACGGCCTTGACCACTTCTGGGTGAGCATGACCTAAAATAGCAGGGCCCCAAGAACCCACATAATCAATGTATTTTTTGCCTTCCACATCCCACACATAGGCACCTTCAGCGCGCTCAATAAAGCGTGGTGTACCGCCCACGGAGCCAAAAGCGCGTACGGGTGAGTTCACGCCACCGGGAATATGCTCACAAGCACGATCGAAAAGTTCTTGGTTGGTAGACATAAAAAATCCTGAAAAATTCTAAAAATGGATATAGTTATTGTAGGCGATTGCTGTCTCAAAGAAAAAGACGGCTAAAGGCTTGGGCTTCGGCGTACACATCAGCGGCTTCAAATAAGCTACTAATTACCGCCACGCTATCGACTCCCGCTTCAATAAGTGCAGCGGTATTATCGGCAGTGATGCCACCAATGGCCACCACGGCTGCGCGGGATTGATCAGAGCTGTATTGCTCGCAGAGCTGACGGCCTTGGCGGTAAATATCGAAGGTGGCGCGAGGGGCATCTGGCTTAATAGCAGACACGTAAGCCGTTCCAAAGGCCACATAATCTACGCCCAGTTTTAAGCCTCGTTCCGCTAAAGCCAGCTGGTTATAGCAGGTGCAACCTAACCACTGCTCAGGCGCTAAGCTTGCTTTGGCCTCAGCTAACTCGCCGTCATCTCGTCCTAAATGAGCGCCGGCGGTGTGCAAATCACGGGCTAAAGTCCAATCATCGTTAATCATAAGCGGTAGGTTTATTTCAGCGCAAAGATCAACCACCGCTTGACGTTGCGTTTGATGCAAGGTGCTAGTGATGGGGCTGTTTTTACGGCGCCATTGTAATACCTGCATACCGCCCGCATGGGCAGCACGAATGGCGTCTAAGAGCCGAGCGGTATCTTCCCATTCAGGAGTGATGCCATAGAGACCACGAGGAAAACGTAGGGTTTTTTTCATGTTTTAACAGCTTTGATTTATGATTTTAGCTCCCATGCCGGCTTGAAAAGCGCGACTGGCAGCCTTATCTGTATGAGAGATGGCTGCAGCGCATGCGTCTGGTACTTTATGCCCGCTAGCCAAGTAGGCGCTAATAGCAGTGCTTAGTAGCCCTTCGGTATCTTGCAGTCTGTCGGGTTGGGCGGTACTGCTCCATTGTTGCTGTAACCCGTCTTGGTTATAGAGCTGATGCAAAACCCCCGATTGTTGTGTGCCAGGTAAAGAACAGAAAACCCATTCACAACCTGAGTCTAAAAGACTATTAATTGGGTTTTGCTTTTCAGGCAGTAAGCCATCCGCTTGCCATTGAGTTAATAAGGTTTGGTCTGCTACCACCACATTGGTTTGGGGTAGTACCAGCTCTAAGATGGCATCCGTGATTTCATCCACATCGGCATCATTGGTTAGAATGCTATGGTCTGGAATGGACTGTAAGTGCAGCACTAACGGTAAATGCGCGTAATCTGCGGCGATTTGTGCTAATACACTGGCAGCATCAATGCTATAAATGGGGCCAGACTTAATGCATTGAACGCGAATGTCCTCTAATACACAACGCATTTGATCGTGCATAAGGCGTGGTGATGTTAAGGTGATTTGTTCGGTGTGAGTACTGTCTTGGATATGATGAGCGCTAATGATGCTAAGTGCATGGCAACCTAGTGCCGCACACGTAATGGCGTCAGCCGGCAAGTACATGGCCCCTGTAGGGTCTAACGGCGCAAAAACTAGCACCACGGGCGGAGGGGTTGTTAACATAACAGCCATTAAAGTAAATATCGTATACGATACGTCGTTAATCAAAGTAGTACTAGCAAATAATACTAGTATAAATACTAGTCTTAGTAGTAGCGTAGGTACCACTCCATTTTAGTAGATTGCTTCACTTTACGGGCAATACTGTTTTATTAAGTTTTTTTTAGTTTAGAGAGTATTATTATGAGTACATGGATGTGTTTAATCTGTGGTTGGATTTACGACGAAGAGGCCGGCCTGCCTGAAGAAGGTATAGAGCCTGGTACTAAATGGGCTGATGTGCCACCAAACTGGGTTTGTCCAGAGTGTGGCGCCCGTAAAGAAGATTTTGAAATGATTGAGGTGTGATGACTACCCACTCTGTTGATTTTTCCCGTCAGTTGCTCGTGGCCATGCCTGGCATGGTGGGCGGCTCTCTAGCAGATACCGTTATTTATATTTGCGAGCACAATGATGAAGGCGCCTTAGGCGTGGTCATTAATCGTCCTACTGATTTAACATTAGGCGATTTACTGCAACGTATAGACTTAGAGTTATCTTTAGAAATAGGGGTGCGTCAAGAGTCTGCTGTGCATTTTGGTGGGCCAGTACAAACCGATAGAGGTTTTGTGTTGCATACGCCCGTGGGTGATTACGGCTCCAGTATTGCACTGGGTGAAGTGGCCTTAACCACCTCGCGTGATGTGCTACAAGAAGTGGCTGCTGGCGGAGGCCCAGAACAAATCCTTGTGACATTGGGTTATGCAGGGTGGGGTGCTGGACAGCTCGAAGAAGAAATGGCCAATGGGGCCTGGCTGCATGTGGATGTAGATAAAAATTTAGATATTTTGTTTGTTACACCTGCTGCTGAGCGTTATCAGGCTGCCTTAGCCCAGTTAGGCATAGATCCCATTATGCTAACTGGGGCTGCAGGTAATGCCTGATCTCACTTTGTTGGCCTTTGATTATGGTCTGAAAAAAATAGGGGTCGCCGTGGGTAATACTTTAATTCGCCACGCGCGACCCCTGACTATTCTACAGCCTGTCACTCGAGCACAGCGCTTTGAGCAAATAGAGCAGCTGCTCGATCAATGGCAACCCGATGCCGTAGTGGTGGGGGTGCCTCTAACCGCTGAGGGCACTGAACAGTATGCGTCTTTGCGTTGTAGGCGTTTTGCGAATCAGCTGCATGGGCGCTATGGCTTAAAGGTGCATCTGATTAATGAATATGGCTCCAGTATGGAAGCTCAGTCTTTATTAGGCACGCATGATGAGGACGATGCCATGGCGGCAGCAGTGATTTTACAACGCTGGTTTGATGATCCTTTACCCCATGAAGTTACGTAGATTACTTCGATTTAGCTGGCGCTCTCTATTATTGATCAGTTGGGTTTGTGTAGGTTTAGCCATAATGAGCCTTATATTCCCTTGGGCGAAGCTATCTTGGCGGCAGCGTATCATTCAATGGTGGTCTGACTGTTTATTACGCTTTTGTGGGGTAAGAGTTAGTTATAGCGGCGCGGTAGTAACGACAAAACCCGTATTATTTGTGTCTAATCACGTGTCTTGGTTAGACATTTTTGTTATTAACAAGCAGCGCGCTACCTCTTTTGTAGCTAAAAAAGAAATACGCAATTGGCCCGTATTAGGTTGGCTGGTGGCGTGGGCCGGTACGGTATTTATAGATCGTACACAGCGCCATGCCATCAAAGAGGTGGTCAATCAAATACAAGAAAAGCTTAATAAAAATCAAGCTGTAGGTCTATTTCCTGAGGGTAAAACGTCTGATGGCCTGCAAGTACAGCCTTTTCACAGCAGCTTATTTGAAACCGCCATACGCACGCAAATGGATGTGCAGCCGGTGGCCTTACGTTTTTATCATGGTACGCAGCGTTGCACCGTAGTGGCTTTTGTGGGTGAACAAACTATTGTGCAAAATGTGTGGCTACTGCTTACCAGACCCGGTGTACACATAGAGTGCGAATTTCTGACGGTACTTAATCATCATCAAAACCAAACCGTAGGCCGCATAGCCACCGCCAAACACGCACAGCAGCTGATAGAAAAGGCGGTATTAAAAGGGCTTTAAGCTCCCATCAGTATTAGGCACTTGCACCACTTTACGGTCATTAAGCCGTATAGCGGTGAGTTTTCCGCCCCATAAACAGCCCGTATCTATGCCCATGGCATCGGGCTGCAGATGTAAGCCTAAGGTAGACCAGTGGCCAAAGACCACCGGCAGCTCTATGCGACGGTTGGGCATGGCAAACCACGGGGTTAATGCTTTACTGGGGTCGGGGGCGCCTTTGTATTTATAATGCATACGGCCTTGATCATCAAAGTAACGTAAACGCGTAAATGCATTGATGGCGTAACGCTGCCTCGCCAAACCGCTTAAGTCTGCAGACCAAAAATCTGGCTGGTTACCAAATAGATCATTAATGTGTTGCTGCCACTTAGGCGCCTGTAGCGTGTGTTCTACTTCTTGGGCTAGCTGTAATACGGTATTCAAAGACCATGTGGGGTCTAAACCGGCGTGTATTATTAAATGCCCCGCTTGATGAATTGCCAAGGGTTGGTGGCGTAACCAGTCAATAAGCTCAGTGGCATCGGGCGCATTGAGTATGGAGTCTATGGTGTCAGAAGCATTTTGCTTACGTATGCCGGCCGCTACGCCCAGTAAATGGATGTCGTGATTACCCAGCACCGTTTGTGCACGATCGCCTAAGCGCAGAATGTGCCGTAATACCCCTACGGAGTCTGGCCCTCTATTAACTAAATCACCCACAAAGATAAATTGGGCATCTGGTTGTTGTAAGTCGGGTTGGCTAAGTAATTGTTGCAGGCTGTGGGCGCAACCTTGTATATCACCAATCACCCAAATATCACGATTTGGCATGGGTATCCTGTGTGTGTGGCTGTTGTTTACGCGGCCAGTACTGACGGTTTTCAATAATAGTTAAAGCCACTAAGGCCAACAATAAAGCAAAGATACTTGGCAATAATGCCGTTACCCAAGGTTGCCATTGACTCAGCATCCCTAGGTTGAGCGCCAGTTGATTGGCCATAAAAAAACCAATACCTATAATAATCCCTAAAAATACCTTACTGCCCATACCGCCTTGGCGCGTTTGCATAAAACTAATGGGGGCGGCAATGGTAATCATCACTAATAAGGTGAAAGGGTAGGCGATTTTGCGCCATAGTGCCACGGCTTGACGGTCCGTTTGTAGTTGGTTGGTATTTAAATAGTCTAAGTAATCCACTAAGTCGGTAATGGCCATACGTTCCGGTGTGAGTATACGGGCTAATAAACGCTCGGCATTGAGCGTGGTGCTTATATTGAGTTCAGATAGCTCTTCTAGGCGTATAAGGGGGATAGCATTGTTATTGTCTATCACCTTTAACGCCTCCAAGGCATTAGGTGCAATGATGCTGCGCTGGGCAGCACTCAGCAGTAGGCTATTATCAGTAAAGCGGCCATTCGGAGCCTGAATGAAGGCGTTTAAGTGTTGATGCTCATCAAATTCATAAATGGTTATATTTTGTACGGTGGATTTATCTGTAAGACTACCTATATTAATAATGCGCATAGGAGTAGTGGCATCGCTTTCTTTAAACCAATAGCCACTTTTCAGGCGTCCACCCCCGGCGCGTCCAAACACTTCTAAGCTGCTCTCACTGAATTGCATTTCTGCTTTGGGAGTAATGTATTCTGATAACACAAAGGCGCCTGCCATCAGTGGAATAGTAATTACCCATAAAGCAAGTAACAACTGTAAACCGCTAATACCTGCCACACGCAGCATCACTAGCTCATTGCGTTGCGCTAAACCCGCTAAGGCTAATACGGAGCCGATCAGTAAGCCTATGGGCAACAGCTCATATAATTGTGTGGGAATACTGAGTAGCTGCAAATTAAGTAGATTTACGAGACTCACTTGTTCGCTGATTTTATCTAAATCATCAATTAAATTAAAAAAGCTAAAAAGAGCAGTGAGTGCCAGTAAAACCATGGTACTAGATCTATAGATTTCAGAAGCAATATAACGGCGGGCAATGCGCATAATTAGGGTCTTTAGGGAATGCTCACTTGGCGCATTCGCTGTGAAATAGTGTTAGTGCGGCGTTGTAAATAGGCGGTGTTGCCTTTTTTTTCATAAAAAACGGGGTTAGGCAACATAGCAGCTAAGCGGGCAGACTGTGAGGCTGATAATTTGTTGGCAGTGGTTTTATAATAACGGTGTGCTGCGGCTTGAGCACCAAAGTCCACTTGCCCCCACTGCGCTAGATTTAAGTACAGCTCTAAGATGCGTTGTTTAGACATCACGGCTTCTATCATATAGCTCAATACAAGCTCTTGGCCTTTACGCGTGTAACTGCGTGAGGAAGATAAAAACAAGTTTTTAGCTAGTTGTTGCGTTAAGGTCGAGCCCCCTCGGCGTTTAGCTGAGCCTTGTGCCGCTTGCTGTTTATTGTACTCCCACGCGCTACGAATAGCGTCCCATTCTACGCCTTTATGCGTTAAAAAATTGGCATCTTCCGAGCTAATAACAGCAAGTTTTAAGTGATTGCTAATTTGATCGTAGTCTGCCCACTCAAAGACTAATTGAGCTTTGGGGTTATCTTGACGCAGCTCGGCTAGCGTTTGGCGCATAATGGCACTAGCGCTAGGGTTATAAAAATTAAACCAAAGCACGCGCACTAAAAAGGTGAACTGGTAGAGCACAAACAGCAATAGCGCCACAATGACAATCGCGCTAATACGCCTGAGAGGGCTAGGTGGCTTTAACATGCTTGAGGCTGACGTAATACCTTTAATACGGGTTCAGTGTCTGGGCTGTGACCATGCCAAATCATAAAGCTTTGGGCGGCCTGGCCTACTAACATGCCTAAACCATCAGCGCTGTGACTAGCGCCTTGAGCGCCGGCATCACGCATAAATACGCTGGGCTCACTACCATACACCATGTCATAGGCTAAGGAGTGATCGCTGAAATGCAGGTTTTTTTGTGCTGCTGCGGGCAAGGGGTTTTGTTGATTTAAACTACTAGAGGTTGCGTTAATTACAATATCCCACGTGCCACTAAGTGCTTCCAAGCCTCCTGCGCTGAGAGCATTGTCATAGCTGGGGTGCAAGGTGATGAGGTCTTTAGCTTTAGCGGCCGTGCGGTTCACAATATGCAACTTACTGGCTTCGGCTGTTAATAGCGGTAGCAGCACGCCTTTAGCTGCGCCTCCAGCCCCTATGAGCAATATACGTTTACCTTTAGGGTCAAAGCCTAAGCGACGTAGATCAAGAACTAAACCCGTACCATCCGTATTACAGCCATGTAGTTTACCGTCTGCCATCCATAAGGTGTTGACGGCACCTGCGGCTTGAGCACTAGGACTGAGTTGCTCTGCCATCACAAAGGCTTTTTCCTTGAAGGGTACAGTAACATTTAACCCCTTGCCGCCTTGAGCAAAAAAACCGCGTACATGATCAATAAAATCATTGTTATCCGCTAGCATCTTGGTATATTCCAAAGGCAAGTTAAATTGAGCGGCAAATAAATGATGAATTTCAGGTGAGCGGCTGTGGGCGATGGGATTACCTATAACGGCACAGCGTATGGTTTTTTGAGAAGACATAATAAATAATAACGAATAGAAAGCGACTAATGGGTTGTTAGTTTACCTTGAGTAAAACGCCAGCTGCGGGTAATGGCTAATACGTCCGTTTTCTCGCGCATTTGCGGGCTAAAAGGGCCAAAAGGCGAGGCCAGACGCACAATGCGTTGTGCTGCCACTGTAAAAATGGGATTGTCTGCTGCTTGATTTATATCAATTTTAAGTAGGTTACCTTCGGTATCTAAGTAAACTGTTAATTGCAAGGTATCTGAGAGCAGTCCTTTAGCTTGATCTGGGTAGTGTTCCGTACCTAAACGTTCAATTTTGGCCCGCCAATCTTCTATATAAGCGGCAAATACGGAGGCTTTGGTAGAGGGAGCATCAAAATGCACGCGCGGTTCAGAGTTGTAGTGGCTGATTTGGCTTTTTAAAACATGGAGCTCTTGGGCTAAATGCTGAGCTTGTTCTGTTAATTGCTCTCGGGTGGCAGTATCTAAAGGCGTGTCATTATTTTGAAGTTGATCTTGTGTGCGTTGCCATTCTGATTCTAATTGCAGCAGTTGCGTTTGTTTTTCGGCTTCTACTTGCTGCAGCTGCTGTTTTAAGGCTTGTAAAACCAGATCATTGGGACTGGGCACATGCGGCCCAGTAAAGGGCGCGCTGGCAGCGTCTTCCGGCTGACCATCCCCGCCACCGGCTGCTTGCCACTGTGCCACTAATAACGCATTTAATACGGGCTCATCATTTTTATAATTAATCAAAACAATTTCGGGTTCGGCAAAGTAGGCGTCTAGATTATTTGCCTGCGGCCAAGCGTAATACACCAACGCCCCATGAGCTAGCAATGAGATAATCACCGCTAGCCATAAATAATCAGAAAAGAGACGTCTATTCTTGCTCTGCATCAGTGGTTTCAGGCTCTATGAGTTCCCGTAGTCTGCATTCTACAGTGAGCTCCAATTCATCTATGGATAAGATGTCAACAATGAGTTGCTGGCCACGTTCTAACTGCCCCAAACTTGGCACGCGAGTTACAAAAGGCGCTAAATCAAAACGTATTAAATCTTCTTTGATTACCGTAGCGGGCATGTGTTCTATGTTTTGCTGCTGTAACCAACGTAGCACCCAGTAACGTTCGATGAGATTTTGGAAGTCATTCCAAGCACTGTATTGTGCTTCAAACGCACCCACTATGCCAAACAAGTCCGCTTCTTTGGGCTTATATGGTGCCACTAAGCGTGCAGACACGCCGTGTTCAGCCGCAGCAATAATTTGCCTTTGGTTTACTAAATCCACATAGCGGCGTAACGGAGAAGTAGACCACGCGTATTGCGGTACCCCAATGCTTTCATGTGGCAAGGGGTGGGTAGACATACGAGTGCGCATGTTTTGCTGCGAGCGGAAGATACCGGGCACATCATGTTCAGCCAGTAAGCCACCCCATTTATTATTCGCTAGAATCATCATTTCAGCCGTAATCAGACCTACCGGTGCATTACGTACGCGTGGTACTAGTATTACCTTACTATTAGGATCATCGGCGGGACCTTCTAACTCAAAACCATACTCTACGCGGTTATTAAATTCAGGGCGGCCACGTATTTCTTCGCGCTGCTTGGCAAAAAATTGGGTGATTGCCCACAGAGGACGTAACCAATCACCATAGGGAATGTCGCTGTCTGGACTTTCTAACTCTTCTACCGTAATAATAGGGTCTAGATTATGCTGACGTAGGTTTTCTTTGACCACAATACGCTCTAAGCGCGTTTCATGGTGTAGCACCTCGCCTTTTTCTAAATCCACATCCACATACAAAGAAAGAGCAGGGCGCTCTAAACCAGCGTCTAAGGAGAATTGTTCAATGACTACAGCGGGTAGCATGGGTACTTTTTGCCCAGGCGTATACAGCGTAGATAAACGCTTGCGAGCTAATTCATCTAAAGCATTATCACGTTCTATGGCTAAAGCGGGGGTGGCAATATGAATGCCCACTCGCCATTGATGCTCACCTAGAGCAACTATAGAAAGCGCATCGTCAATCTCTGTGGTGCCGGCATCATCCACTGAGTAGGCTTCTACCTTAGCCAGAGGCAAATCCGCACCCCAGCCATTGCTGAAATCTATTTCAGGAAATTCCAGACCACGAGGGAAGTATTGCGAAAAGAAGCGGTGACGATGCAGAGCCAACGGGCTAGACCAGGCATTTAGATCGAGTAGGAGTTTTTCTGGACTCACACCTAATTGCTGCACTGCCGCATCAAAGGCTTTCCACTCTAAGGTGTTTTTATCAGGTGCTGATAGCAAGCTATTTGCTATGGAGGCAATGGCCTCAGGAAGCTCACCATTAACCATGGCTTGAGTCCAGGCTTCTTGTTGCTCAGCTTGTAGGCGTTTTTTCTCTATGGCGGCTAAGGCGGCTTCTAAGATCTCTGGCGGTGCTGGTTTATAAATCCCTCGGCCTCGCTTATGAAAGTAGGCGGGGGCGGCATGCAAGGCAAAGATCAGTCCTGTTTTTTCTACAGCGCTTGGTTTATGGCCAAAGTACTCCTCAGCAAACTCCTCAGCCACAAAGTCTTCTTGAGGCGCCAGCTCCCATAAAAAATCAATATCAAAACCGGCTGCTAACTCCTCAGCTTGCTCTAATAATACGGCGGGCTCTGGCTCAGCAAACTCAAAAAACACACTGTTTTTACGAATCTTACTGCGTTTACCTGTGGCGGACTCCACCTGCATGGTGGTTTCGGCATTAGAGAAAATCTTTTCGGCTTTAAATTTGCCGCTGTCTTCAAAAAGGACATACATAAGTCGCAATTACCTGCTTATAGAGTAGAGGGAGCAATAAAGTGTAAAACAGAGGGTAGGTAAAGAGCAAAGTCAGAAATGCCGTGATCACCACCAAAAATCAATAAACCTTGGCTGCCCGCAAAAGTGCTTAGCATTTCTTGATAGTCCAACACTTCATCACCCGTAGCAGCTAATAAATAATAGCGCTGCAGTTGGGTAGCTTGGGCTGGTTGCATTTTTTTAAGCTCATCCACGTATTCGGCCTTAAACACAAATGGCGCCTCAGAGTGATAATACGTATGCTCACCCACTTGGGTGGCTAAATCACGGGAGGCTTGTACAGCTGGATTAAAGAGTGCCGCTTTGCAACCCCATTGTTCAGCCAATACATGGGCATAGTAACCGCCTAACGAGGAGCCTACCACTACCAGCTCTTCAGAAGGGTTTGTTAGCTTTGCTTCTTTAATGAGTTGATTGCACAAGGCCATGGCAGCAGCGGGGCTAGGGGGTAGCTGCGGGCATACCCACCGCGCCGCCAAGCCTTTTTCTGTAATGGCTTGCTCTACTACCTTTGCTTTGTATGAGCCGGGTGAAGACCTAAAACCGTGTAAATATAAAATCATAAATATGCCCTGACCGTTTAAACTTGCAAGCCTTGAATGATGTGTTCGTGTAGGCCACCAAAACTACCATTACTCATAATGACTATATGATCGTGAGGTTGGGCCATGGAGATTACCGCTTGTGCTAAGGAAGACAAATCAGTGATGACGGTGGCCTTAGCGCCTAAGGGGGCCAAGGTGGCGTCTGCATCCCAAGTTAAAGCATGCTTACCTTGATTTTCACTATAACAAAAAGTATGGTCTGCCTGAGCTAAAGCCTCGGGGAGACGGGCGGCCATGGCACCTAGTTTCATGGTGTTGGAACGCGGTTCTAAGATGGCAATAATACGGCCATTCTTTGTACCTAACTGTTTACGTAATCCTTCTATGGTTAAGGCTATAGCTGTGGGGTGGTGGGCAAAATCATCGTAAACAAAAATATCATTTACCGTAGCACGTAATTCCATGCGGCGTTTGATGCCTTGAAAACGGTTTAAGGCAGCGCAACTTTGTGCAGGTGTGATACCTACGTGCTGGGCCGCGGTAATCGCGGCTAAAGCATTCAATCTATTGTGTTCACCGCTAAGATCCCATTGCAGCAGACCTACAATGTTTTTTTCTACGGATTCCAGCATTTGCACCGGTGTCCAACAGCCGCGCTCAAGTACTCTATCCAATGCGGGGGCTTCAGTGGGGCGAATAATAAGACCATTGCTAGGTATGGTACGCACTAAGTGATGAAATTGCGTTTCAATGGCCGCTAAGTCAGCAAAGATATCGGCATGATCAAATTCTAAATTATTTAATACTGCTGTTTTAGGGCGATAATGTACAAATTTAGAGCGTTTATCAAAAAAAGCGGTGTCGTACTCATCGGCTTCAATCACAAATAAGGACTGCGCCGCATCAAAGCGAGCCGATACTTTCAAGTCGGGCGCCACCCCGCCAATGAGGAAATTCGGTTTGAAGCCGTTATATTCCAATATCCACGCTAGCATAGAGCTAGTGGATGTTTTACCATGGGTGCCAGCCACCGCCAGTACATGCTGATGGTTTAGTATGTTTTCACCTAACCACTGTGGGCCTGAAATATAGGGTAGGTTTTGATCTAAAATAGCTTCCATTAAAGCATTGCCACGGCTCACTACATTGCCCACTACAAATAGATCCGGTTTTAGCGCTAATTGCTCTACACCATAGCCTTCAATTAAGTCTATGCCTTGCTCTTGCAATTGGGTGCTCATGGGTGGGTATACGCCTGTATCGCACCCCGTTACTTTATGGCCTGCAGCACGGGCAATAAGCGCTAGGCCCCCCATAAATGTGCCACAAATACCTAATATATGAATATGCATAAAATCTCCAGTTATCCCATTTTAGACAAGATTGTTGTTTTTGTATTAATGATGATGGCTTTGCTTTTTCATCCCGCTCAAGCAGAGCCTTCGGCATTATTTGATTTGAGTTTTGATGATTTGGAAGGCACAGAGCAAGCTTTAGCACCGTATCAAGGCAAACCTATGGTGGTAAATTTCTGGGCTACATGGTGTCCACCTTGCGTCAAAGAAATGCCGGACTTAGAAGAATTAAGCCAACGTCACACTGATGTGCAGTTTGTAGGCTTGGCCATTGATACCAAACGCAATGTGAAAAAATTCTTAGAGCAGATTCCCGTTACGTATGATTTGTATGTGCCTGGACATGGGGGCGTTAAACACATGCGTGAGTTGGGTAACCCCAAAGCGGGCTTACCTTTCACCCTTATTATTGACGCCGATGGTAACGTGGTGGAACCTATTTTAGGACAAATAGATAAAGCAGAGTTAGACGCAAAGTTAGACAATTTAAAAAATTAATCGTAGAGGTATCGGCAATTTGCTGATTTTTAGACTAAACTACAGCCATTATCTACGCTTTTTTATGTAGACAAATACGTGTTTTTAGCGTAAAAAAGCGAAGAATCATTACAAATTTACATTTTTTATTTGGCAATGGCACGCAATATACTGGTTATACATGGCCCAAATCTAAACCTGCTGGGCACACGCGAGCCGCACATCTATGGTGCGCAAACACTGGCTGATATTAATCATCATCTAGTGCAGCTAGCGTCTGACTTAGGCGGGGTATGTAATAGCTTTCAAAGTAACTCTGAGGGGCAGCTTGTTGATCGTATCCATGCTGCAGCTCAAGAGCAAGTTGATTACATTTTAATTAATGCGGGTGCTTATACTCATACCAGTGTGGCAATTCGTGATGCCTTAGCCGCGGTGGCTATTCCTTTTGTTGAAGTGCATTTGTCTAATGTGCATCAGCGGGAGTCATTCAGACAGCATTCTTATTTGTCTGATTTGGCACAAGGTGTCATTGTGGGTCTAGGGGCTTATGGTTACGAAGCGGCTCTGCGTTATGCCATGGCTTAAATTTTATCCAATTTTTACAACACCCAAGCTAGATTTATATAGCAGTGGTGTGGCAGGAAATATGCATGGATCTTAGAAAACTGAAAACCTTAATTGACCTCGTTGCGGAGTCTGATATTTCTGAGCTCGAAGTCACCGAAGGCGAAGGCAAGGTCAGAATTGTTAAGTCAGACCCTGCAGCCCAACAGCAAGTCGTCTATGCTGCAGCACCAAGTGCTGCGCCGGCAGCTCCGGCCGCCGCACCAGCGGCTCCAGTTGTTGAGCAGGCTGCAGCATTTGAAGGTCATGCCGTTAAGGCGCCCATGGTCGGTACGCTCTATCGCTCCCCTAATCCGGGTGCTGCTCCCTTTGTGGAGGTAGGGCAAAGCGTACAAGAGGGTGATGCCCTTTGTATTATTGAGGCTATGAAGTTGCTTAATGAAATCGAAGCAGATAAAACCGGCATTATTAAAGAAATCTTGGTTGAAAACGGTGCTCCTGTAGAGTACGGTCAGCCCTTGTTTGTGATTGGCTAATTTCATGTTTGAAAAAATCCTTATCGCTAACCGGGGTGAAATCGCCCTACGCATCCAGCGTGCCTGTCGCGAGCTGGGTATTAAAACCGTAGTGGTGCACTCTGAGGCAGATAGAAATGCCAAATATGTGCGCCTTGCTGATGAGTCAGTTTGTATAGGGCCTGCTAATCCTCGTGATAGCTATTTAAATATGCCCGCTATTATCGCCGCTGCTGAAGTCACAGATGCTGAGGCCATTCACCCCGGATATGGGTTTTTGGCTGAAAATGCGGATTTTGCTGAGCGGGTAGAGAAAAGTGGTTTTGTATTCATTGGCCCTCGCCCTGAAACCATTCGCTTAATGGGTGATAAAGTCACTGCCAAAAAAACCATGATTGCCGCGGGTGTGCCCGTGGTGCCTGGTTCTGCCGGTGCTTTACCCGAAGATCCTGAAGAGGTGTTGCAAATTGCCCGTGATATTGGCTATCCGGTCATGATCAAGGCTTCGGGTGGTGGTGGTGGTAGAGGGATGCGGGTAGTGCGCGCAGAAGGGGCTTTGCTCAATGCAGTGGCCACTACACGAGCTGAAGCAGAGGCAGTGTTTAATAATCCTGACCTCTATATGGAAAAATACCTCGAGAATCCCCGTCACATTGAAATTCAAGTGATGGGCGACGGCGATAGTCGTGCTGTATGGCTGGGTGAACGCGATTGCTCTATGCAACGCAGACATCAAAAAGTCATCGAAGAAGCGCCCGCGCCTGGGGTATCCAGAAAGCAAATCGAACGCATCGGTGAGCGTTGTGTAGAAGCGTGTAAAAAGCTGCAATACCGCGGTGCAGGTACTTTTGAGTTTCTTTACGAAGACGGCGAGTTTTATTTCATCGAAATGAACACCCGTATTCAGGTTGAACACACTATCACTGAGATGGTGACCGGCATCGATTTAGTGCAGCAGCAAATTCTCATTGCTGCGGGTGAGAAATTCACTCTACGCCAGCGTGATATTCAGTTTAGAGGGCACTCTATTGAATGTCGTATTAATGCTGAGGATCCGTTTAATTTCATTCCTAGTCCCGGTCATATTACAAAATGGCATATGCCGGGTGGTCCAGGCATACGTATTGATTCACACGTTTTTGCCGACTACACCGTTCCATCTAATTACGACTCCATGATTGGTAAAGTCATTAGTTACGGTGACACCCGTGAGCAAGCCATTGCCAGAATGGATATTGCCTTATCAGAAATGGTGGTGGAAGGGGTTAAAACAAATATTCCTTTACATCGTGAGTTATTGCAAGATGCAAACTTCAAAGCGGGTACCTTTAGTATCCATTATTTAGAAGAAATGCTCGCAAAACGCACTTAATCTCTAACACGCGGTAAAATACAAAGCAGGGGTTCGCCTCTGCTTTTATTTTTTTGGAAATCACTATGCGCGAAATTGTTTTGATGTGTGCCGAACTAGAGGCCGAACACGTTTCTGATGTGTTGTTAGAGTTAGGGGTGTTATCTGTGTCTGTAGAAGATGCGGATGAAAACACCGATCAAGAACAGGCCTTATACGGTGAGCCTGGTTTAGAGCCTGAGGTATTAGCATGGCGCAGAAATCGTGTGGTGGCCTTGTTGCCAGAAGGTGTAGATGCTGCCGAGTTAGTAGATGAGTTAAAAGAGCAGGCCGTAATTGATTTAGATAATAATGATTGGCTGGTGCGTGAAGTGCCTGACCATGATTGGGTGCGTTTAACGCAATCGCAATTTGGCCCCATAGAGGTAGGGGAAAAAATCCTTATTGTGCCCAGCTGGCATGCTGATGATGAGTTCAGTAAACAGGCGCAAGCAGAGCAAAAAGTATGTATTCAACTAGACCCCGGCTTAGCCTTTGGTACCGGTAGCCATGCCACTACTCATTTATGTTTAGAGTGGTTGGCTGAGCATCTGCAAGCAGGTCAAAGCGTATTGGATTATGGGTGTGGCTCGGGTATTTTAGCGATTGCGGCTAAAAAATTAGGCGCGGCCCAAACCGATGGCGTTGATGTGGATAAACAGGCAGTTTTATCGACTCAAGCCAATGCAGAAAACAATGCCGTAGAGGTCAATGCCATGTTGCCCGGTGAGCTCCCGGATGCACAGTACGATGTGGTGGTAGCAAATATTCTGTCTAACCCGTTAAAAATATTGGCGCCTATGTTGTCTAACCGTGTTAAGCCGGGTGGCCACTTGGTTTTAGCGGGGGTTTTTGAGTGGCAAACGCCTGAAATGAAAGATGCTTATAAAGAATTTTTGTCCTTGCAGCCTTGGCGTGATCGTGAAGGTTGGGTTTGTTTAGTAGCACGAAAACCAGCTGTTTAGGCGTATAGGGTGTGGGTATGATTGAGCTAACTACACAGTGTCCTCAATGTAGGCATCGTTTTGATGTGAGCTTAGAGCAGTTACAGCAACGTAAAGGCTTATTGCGTTGTGCTCAGTGCGCGCATATTTTTGACGCTTATGAATGTGCGGTAACTACGTCTACAAGTACAGCCACCACTTCAATCCCATCCCCCTCGCTATTACGCGTGCCGCATTTGCGTACGCATTTCATCGGGGATACGCCTTTAGCTAGTGGCATAAAACCACCTCAGCCTATTCGTAGCTCACAACCCATACAGCCAGAGTTAAATGCGTATAGTGATATACGTGTTTATTTAGAAGCAACCGCTTCAGAGCCTGAGTTTGTAGCTGCCCCAGAACCGGTCCTGGTATCGGCACCAGTATCATCCATACCTAGGCCTAAACCCTATTATGCTGGGCAGAAAAATGAAGCAAAAACTGGTTTTCTCTGGCGCCTTTTGCTTGGTTTACTCCTGTTGTTTATAGTGGCGCAGCTCCTGTATGTTTACCGAGCGCAAATAGCTAATAGCGTACCCTTAACTCGGCCGGTATTACAGTGGTTGTGTGAGGGCATAGATTGTAATTTGCCTTATATGCGTGAGATTGATGCCATAGAGGTACGTCAAAGCGCCTTGCAAGAAATTCCGGCTTTGAGCTCAGGCAATACCTACGCCTATCAGTTGCAGTTACAGTTGAAAAACAACTTAGCCTGGCCTCAAGAGTGGCCAACTTTGGTGTTGAGCTTTAGCGATGCCGCAGCGGCGGGTATGGCCACCATTGCTATAGAGCCGGCTGAGTACTTGCCTGTAGAGAAAGAGGCTTTGCCTTTTGAGGCCGGCGCGCAACAATCCATTCGCGTTCCTGTGAGGGTGCAGGGCAAAAAAATTAACGGCTTCTCCGTAGAAAAATATTATCCATAGATTATCTCTAAAGATTTATAAAGGTTGTTTTATGTCTAAACGTATTTTGGTGTGTGGCTCTTTGGCTTTTGATACGATTGCCGTTTTTGAAGGCCACTTCAAAGATCATATTATTGCCGATAATGTGCAAGCATTGAGTGTGTCATTTTTTGTGCCGGGTTTACGCAAAGAGTATGGTGGTTGTGCGGGTAATATCGCCTATAATTTAAACCTCCTAGGTAGCCATGCTGTACCGGTAGGTACCTTAGGTGTAGACGGGGTGGAGTACCTAGATAGGTTTAAAGCGCTAGGCATAGATACCAGTATGGTACAGATTCTAAACGATCATTTTTCTGCTCAATGCTTTATCACCACAGACTTAGACAGCAATCAAATCGCTTCTTTTCACCCTGGCGCCATGCTGTATTCGGCCGATAATGACCTCACAGACCAAAGCGCAGTTTGGGGCATAGTGGCACCAGATTCTAAAGATGGTATGTTTGCGCACGCCAAACGCTTACACGCGCAGGGCACACCATTTGTGTTTGATTTGGGCCAAGCCATGCCGCTGTTTGAAAGTGAAGACCTAGCGCAGATGTTATCTATGTGTAGCGTTTTAACGGCAAATGAGTACGAGGCAGATATTATCAGCCAGCGTACTGGCCGCTCTATTGATGAAATTGCCAAATCCTTACAAGCTGCCCTTATCACTAAAGGCGCTAAAGGTGCTACGCTATACGAGCAAGGGCAAACCACAGAAATTGCTCCCATAGCGGTAGATAGCATTGCCGATCCCACCGGTTGTGGTGACTCGCACCGTGCGGGTTTATTACATGGCTTATCCCAAGGTTGGTCACTTTTTGAAGCTGCATGTTTGGGAAATGTAATGGGTAGCATTAAAATAGCTTCTAAAGGCCCTCAAAATCACAGGCCTTCTCAGACACATATTCAACAGCTTTTAAAAGATAATTATGGGGTTGAAAAAACCTTTGAGGTTTAATAATGAATCAAATTGCACATACAAAAACAGCGGTAAAAGCTGTTACACACACCCAGCCAATCACCTCTAAGGTAAAACCTTGGATGCGTTTAGCTGTAGTCGGCACCATGGCGGCTTCTGTATTACTAGTTACCGGTTGTGCTAATCGCTCGGCTTCTAGTTCAGTGTACACGTATGGTCAAGCACAAAATGAGCAAATCGTCCGTCTAGGTACCGTACAGTCCGTACGCTATGTCACCATTCAAAGTGATAAGCCTTCTGGTTTTGGTGGCCTTTCAGGGGCCGCTCTAGGTGGCGTGGCAGGTAGCACTATTGGCGGTGGGCGCGGTAATGTGCTGGCTACTATAGGTGGTGGCATCTTAGGTGGTTTAGCCGGTAATGCCATTGAAAATCAAGTGGATAAAAAACAAGGCTTAGAAATCACTGTGAGTATGGATAACGGTGAAACTCGTGCCATTGCTCAAGAGGCAGATGTGATGTTTACCGCTGGCCAGCGAGTGCGCGTGCTAAGCGGCAATGGCCCCACACGCGTCACACCGCTTTGAGTGTAGTTAATTCTTATCGCACCTAAACGGCTAGTAGTGAAAAGCTTAGCGTTTGCAGCACCATAGTAAGCACTTGCAGCACTATCAGCACTAGTAGGGGTGAGAAATCAATGGCGCCAGTGGCCGGTAAACGTCGGCGTACTGGCTCCATGATGGGATTGGTTAAAGCCATTAACAAAGGCATGGCTGGTGTATTAGGGTTCACCCAAGACATCACCACTTGAATTAAAATTAACCAAAGTGCCGTGTTTAATGCCCATTTTAACGCCGTAAATACGCCGGCCAGTAGTAGCTTGGGTATGTAGCTAGCTGGAATTAAACTGCCGGTTAATAGTACCCAACTACCTAAAAGAAAAATCACTGCACAAAGCCAAGCCGCCGTCAGACTGGGTAGGTCTAGGTGTTTGCGAGGTGATATTAGACGTCGTATGGGTTGCACCGCCCAATCTGTGACTTGAATAACAGCTTGAGAGTACGGATTAAAAGGGGGCATGCGCACGGCATAAAGCCAGGCCCGAAAAATAAAAGCAATGCCTAATAAAGACAAAGCTAGCTGTAATATAAAGTAGAGTATTTCGTTCATACTGTGCCGTGATCTGCCTATTCTTCGTCTGTGTGATTATAAGGGTAAGGCCAGTTACCTGCCGGGTTGGGTTCAGTTTTAACGGGTTGTGCGGGTTGGTTTCCTGTGTTTGCCATGTTCAGTCTCCTTGTAAGAGTGCTAAGAAATATATCTAAAAGTGTAACTCATGTGGTCTAGCCACATTTAACAAAAAAAACGCTTAAAATACACACATCAAATACCAACTATTTAAATATCCAAAAGGACGTGGCATGATGTCATTACGTATATTACGCAGGCTGGGGGTAGTCATACTAGGTGGAGTGATTGCGGCGTGTAGTTCTTACCCACCCGCCCCCACGCCCGCTCCAGAGCCTAAAGAGGTGCTGTTATGTAAGCCCGTAGCGGCAGACGAAGCGCTCATTGGTAATTGGCTTAATAAGCGTAAAGAGCCAGGGGTGATGGGTGAGTTACGTACCCTTTTCACACTCAAGGCCGATGGAGAAATGCTTTACACTGAGCAGCTCAAGCGTCCACGCCAGCCTTCACAAGGTTTAAGTGAAAGCGGCTGCTGGTGGCGCGAAGGCGATCAGCTAGTGCTTAAAACTTTAAACTCCAATGGCGTAGAAGTGGATCATGAAGACCCCATCTATACAAACCACTACAGCATCCAACACAGTAGCGCAGATAAACTGCGCTTAAGTGGCTCAGATGGCATCGTTTATGATACTGAACGCACCTCACCAGGCTACAGACTGCCTTTTTAGCGGGTATCGTAATTATTAAAGAGCATGGAGGCGTTGTAATACGTCCTCTTTGCCTATTAAGGCTAGTACCGTATCTACTGCTGGGGTTTGTTTCTGTCCGGTTACGGCCACCCGTAAAGGGATCCCCAGTTTGGGCATTTTTACATCATTGGCCGTGAGTGTTTCTTTAATCACGGTGGCCACACTTTCCGTATTCCAGTTTGTGTTTGCTATATTTGCTGCGCGCTGGGCAAAATCAGCCAGTAGAGTTTTGGCTTCTTCAGTGAGCACTTCAGCTTGGAGCTCAGCAGCAGCGGGGCTAAAAGGTGCACAAAATAATAAGGCGCCTTGGGCCAAATCATTGAGGGTTTCAGCGCGGCCTTTTAGTAGTTCCATGACGGTACTTAAGTTAACTATTTGGGGGTTGCCTCCCATTTTTTCAATGCGTGGAGCGACTAAAGACGCCAATTCAGCGTTATCACGCTGTTTAATATAATGCGCATTGACCCAGTTAAGTTTTTTGGGATCCCATTGTGAGGCAGATTTACTGAGGTTTTTAGTATTGAACCATTCAATAAACTGTTCTACGGAAAATAGCTCAGCATCACCATGACTCCAGCCTAAACGTGCTAAATAGTTCACCATGGCTTCGGGTAAATAACCCTGCTCATCGTAATCCATGATGCTGACGGCTCCATGGCGTTTAGAGAGCTTTTCACCATCAGGACCTAATATCATGGGCACATGACCATACACAGGTACTTGCGCACCAAGGGCTTCCAAAATAACGATTTGTCTGGGCGTGTTATTCACATGATCATCACCGCGAATCACGTGGGTAATTTCCATATCCCAGTCATCTACTACCACACAGAAATTATAAGTAGGCGTGCCATCAGCCCGAGCGATGATGAGGTCATCTAGCTCTTCATTGGCAATGGTGATGCGGCCTTTAACCATATCATCCCAGCTAGTGGCGCCGTCTAAGGGCGTTTTGAAGCGGATAACGGGTTTACGGTCTGAGGGCACAGCAGGTAAGGTTTTACCAGCCTCTGGGCGCCAGGTGCCATCATAACGTGGTTTTAAACCGCGGGCGCGTGCGCTCTCACGCATAGCTTCCACTTCTTCTGCGCTGCTGTAGCAATAATACGCTTGGCCTTGCTCCAAGAGTTGCTCAATAGCTTCACGGTGGCGTTCAGTGCGTTGCATTTGGTAGAAAGGCCCTTCATCTGCATGCATGCCTAGCCACTCCATCCCTTCTAAGATGGCTTCTACGGCTTCGGGGGTGGAGCGTTCTACGTCTGTGTCTTCAATGCGCAATACAAACACCCCATTATGATGCTTGGCAAAAGCCCAAGAAAAAAGGGCCGTACGGGCGCCACCTAAATGCAGGTAGCCAGTAGGCGAAGGGGCAAAACGAGTACGAATAGTTGTGGTTGTGGTCATATATATGTTTTATATAGCGTTTATTTTTTTAGGACTTTTTTTAGGAAAGTGCTAATAGCAGCGACTTCCTCGGCACACACCGCATGTTGCATGGGGTAGCTGTGCCATTCAACGTCATAACCCAAAGCTGTTAGTGCTTCCCGAGATTCTTCAGCACGCGCAAAAGGCACTACCGGATCTTGGGTACCGTGCGCCATAAAGATGGGGGTGTTTTGGTTGGCCGGGTGACGTTCTTCTTCTATTTTACTCGCTAAAGGCAAGTAGCCAGAAAGGCACACTATGCCTGCGAGCTTTTCTTCAAGGCGTAGTGCCGTTTGCAAGGCCATGGCGCAGCCTTGAGAAAAGCCTGCCAGCACAATGTTTTCGCTAGGAATGCCACGTGTGTTTTCACGGGCAATTAAAGACTTCACCAGTTGCTGAGAGTCACGCAAGCCTTGTTCGTCTTCTTTACGCACTAAGTCAAGCATGTATAAGTCATACCACGCTCGCATTTGCATGCCGTTATTAATAGTAATAGGCATAATGGGTGCATGAGGGAAAATAAAGCGTATGGGAATATCATCCACCCCTAATTGGGGCACGATGGGTGCGAAATCATTGCCGTCAGCACCCAAGCCATGCAGCCAAATAACGCTAAACTCCGGCTGGGTAGAAGTGGTAATTTCAATGCATTCTAATTCGGTTGTCATGGTCATAGTTAATTACTCTCACTCTTTATGTTCTAGTGTGGATTTAACAGCTTGGTATAGCTGTTTATAATGTTTACGTACTGGCTCTTTATTAGCAGCAATAAGCGCTTCGTTTTGTTTAACCTCACGACGCGCATTACGCACCACAGTACGAAAAGACTGGGGGTCTGCGTGAGGGAATTCATCAAAAAACTCTGTTAAGGCGTTATCATCACGTAATAGTACGTCACGCAAGGCTTCAACACGATGCATAGCTTTGGCCTGCTCTTTAGAGCCATTTTCCCACACATCCAATTGGTGGCGTATGGCGTCTTCGTCTTCGAAGCGCATGAGTTTGCCTATATATTGTAATAAACGGCGTTTGCCCTCACGTGCATTGATATGTTGAGCTTCTTTGATGGCCTCTAAAAGGTTATCGTTGAGTTGTAGTTGCTGCAGTTTTTTGTTAGATAGATCCAGTAATTGAGTGCCAAGCTCTTGCAAAGAGTGCATATCACGTTTGCGTTGTGATTTACTTGGGCCTAAATAACCATTTTCATCGGGTTCTAGCTGAGATTCGGTCATAATAAAAATAATAAGTACCAGTAGTTAGTATAGCTATCGCTTCATTTTATAAGAGTATTCATGAGTCAGTCTTCTATTTCTTTTTTACCCATCTCTGAAAATCAATCGCGATTTTGCCAATTGGCAGAAGATGTATTAAACCATGCTAAGCAGTTAGGGGCATCTGATGTCGCCGTACAAGTGGCTGAAAACCAAGGCCTATCGGTAGCAGTACGTCATCAAGACGTAGAGACCGTAGAGCAAACACGCGACCGTTCATTAAGTGTAACGGTTTTCTCCGGAAATAAACGCGGCTCGGCGTCTACCTCTGATTTTTCGGTTAAAGCTCTTGAGGAAACAGTGGCCGCGGCTTGGCACATAGCGCGCTATACTGCTGAAGACCCTTTGGCCGGCTTGCCTGATGAGGCCGACTTGGCACGCAGTTACCCCGACTTAGCCTTGTACTCCCCATGGCAAATAGATGCTGCCACTGCAGCACGTTTGGCACTACGCGCTGAGCGTGCAGCTGTGCAGTACAGCCCTTTAATCACCAATAGCGAAGGCGCTTCGGTAGACACTAATGTAGGCCACTTTGTGATGGCCAATAGCCGTGGGTTTTTAGGGGGCTACCCATTTAGTCGTTACAGTATTTCTGCTTCACCTATCGCCACGGATGCCAGTGGTATGCAACGTGATTACTGGTATTCTGTGGCCCGTAAACCACGTCTATTAGACACACCTGAAAGCATAGGTCGCACGTCGGCACAACGCACTATTTCTCGTCTTAATGCCAAACGCATTAAAACCGGTAAATATCCCATTTTATTTGATGCTACCTTGGCAGCCGGTTTAGTGGGGTCATTTACACGCGCTGCCAGTGGTGGTGCACTGTATCGTAAAAATACCTTTCTTTTAGATAAGTTAGGGCAGCCTATTTTCTCACCGCATATTCATATTATTGAACGGCCGCATATGCGTGGTGCATTAAGCAGTGCTCCTTTTGATTCCGAAGGGGTACGTACTACAGCACGCACTGTGGTGGCGGGTGGACTTTTAGATGGGTATTTTTTATCCAGTTATACCGCTCGTAAGCTGGGTATGAAAACCACCGGCAATGCGGGTGGAGCACATAATTTAAGTTTGGTTTCTAGCCAAACGCAGCCCACTGATGATTTGGCAGCTATGTTAAAAAAAATGGGCACCGGGCTTTACGTAACAGAGCTTATTGGCCAAGGCGTTAATTATCTCACAGGTGATTATTCCCGCGGAGCGTTTGGCTACTGGGTAGAAGACGGTGAAATTAAACACGCCGTAGAAGAAATCACCATTGCCGGAAACTTAGCCCAGATGTTTCAACAAATGGTAGCGGTAGGCGCTGACCGTACCGTGCGTGGAGGTAAAGAAACCGGCTCTATTCTTATCGAATCCATGGCGGTAGCCGGAAACTAAACGCTGGCTAAGCAATTAAAATATTTCTACACCTAGTGTATGATTATGTTTCAACTTATATAGGAGCTATGCTATGCAGCGTCGTTCGTTTTTAAAAAAAGCCGGCTTGGCCGCGGCAGGTACTGCTGCGATTGCAGCGCCAGTGGTTGCTAAAAGTCAGCCCAAAATCAGCTGGAAAATGACGTCCACTTATGGACCGTCCTTACCGGCGCTTTTTTCTACTGCTGAGCTATTCGTTAAAATGGTCGAGGAGGCATCTGGCGGTAATTTCTCTATACGTCTTTATCCCGCTGGCGAGATTGTGCCGGGCTTTGAGGTCATGGATGCGGTAGAGAATCGCACCGTAGAAATGGGGCAAACCGCCTCTTACTATTTTTATGGTAAAGACCCCTCTTTTTCTTTTGATACTGCGGTGCCTTTTGGTTTAAACGCCCGTCAAATGGATGCCTGGATGTACCAGGGTGATGGCATGAAGCTCATGCGAGAGCTTTTTGCTACGCGTAATATCGTGAACTTCCCTATGGGCAACACCGGTACGCAAATGGGGGGGTGGTATCGTAAAGAAATTAACTCCGTTGAAGACCTTAAAGGTCTAAAAATGCGTACTGCCGGGTTTGCCGGTGAGGTATTAGCACGTTTAGGCGTAATCCCACAGCAGGTACCGCCAGGGGATATTTACCCATCTCTAGAAAAGGGCACGCTTGATGCGGTGGAGTTTGTTGGTCCGGTGGATGATGAAAAACTCGGTCTACAAAAAGTAGCGAAGTATTACTATTATCCCGGTTGGTGGGAAGGTGCTGGGCAGGTATCTTTGTATGTGAACCAAGATGCGTTTAACGATTTACCCAAGCAATATCAAGATCTTGTTGCTACAGCGGCGCGTGCGGCTGGCGGTAATATGCTCACCATTTATGACAGCCAAAGCCCAGGGGCGTTGCGTCGCTTAATTGCGGATGGGGCTGTACTTAAAGCTTTCCCCCGTGATGTCATGGACGCGTCGTTTGCAGCAACGAATGAATTATATAAAGAATTTAGTGAAAAAGACGCGCGTTTTAAGAAGATCTTAGACAACTACATGGCATTCCGTGATGATTTAGTGCCTTGGTTCCGGGTTGCGGAAGGTTCTTACGATAACTATTTAGCACAAGCGCTACGCAAATAAGTAAATGATTTGTATTGTGCTGGATTTATGCTAAAATCCTACCCTTAGTCAAAAGCTTGCACGGTCGAATCATAACGTCTTGGCAAGCTTAGCTAATTTTATATATTTTATGGCGTAATGCCTTTTTATTAGGAACCTATCATGAAGACCTTTGTGGCCAAGCCGCATGAAGTCCGTCGTGAGTGGTTTGTGATTGATGCCAAGGATAAAGTCCTCGGTCGTGTGGCCAGCGAAGTTGCACGCCGCCTACGTGGTAAACACAAACCTGAATACACTCCGCACGTTGACACCGGCGATTACATTGTCATTATTAACGCAGCAGATTTGCGCGTTACTGGTAACAAGTCCCAAGATAAAATTTACTACCGTCATACAGGTTATGTTGGTGGTATACGCGAGACTAACTTTGAAACCATGCAGCAGCGTTTCCCTGGTCGCGCACTGGAAAAAGCCGTAAAAGGCATGCTTCCCAAAGGCCCATTGGGTTACGCCATGGCCAAGAAATTAAAGGTTTACGCTGGTGAAGAGCATCCACATTCTGCTCAACAGCCTAAGCCCCTGGAAATCTAAGGACAGGTCATGATCGGTAATTGGAATTATGGTACAGGCCGCCGTAAAGAGTCGGTGGCTCGCGTATTCATCAAAAAAGGTACAGGCGCTATTGTTGTAAATGGTAAGCCAGTAGATGAATACTTCGCTCGTGAAACAGGCCGCATGATTGTGCGTCAGCCTTTAGAGTTAACTGAACATTTAGAGTCTTTTGACATCAAAGTTAACGTACACGGTGGCGGCAATAGCGGCCAAGCGGGTGCGATTCGTCACGGTATTACTCGTGCGTTAATTGACTTTGACGAAACACTTAAAGGCGCGCTCAAGCAAGCTGGTTTTGTTACCCGCGATGCACGTGAAGTCGAACGTAAGAAAGTCGGCTTCCACAAAGCTCGTCGTCGTAAGCAGTTCAGTAAGCGTTAATACGTTTTCATACTGTTTGCTACAAGCTAAGCCTCAACTTCGGTTGGGGCTTTGTTTTTTTTCCTATATGATTATAGTAATGGATATATATTCGTATCATTACTGTCATAAAGGTAAAAAATAATGATCAAAGTGGGCATTGTAGGTGCAACAGGCTATACCGGTGTAGAGCTATTACGTTTATTGGCGCAGCACCCAAAAGCAGAAATAACAGCGGTTACTTCGCGTCAAGAAGACGGCATGCCGGTGGCCGATATGTTTCCCAGCTTGCGCGGGCATGTAGATGCCGTGTTTCAAACGCCAGATAATGCCCAATTAGATCAATGCGATGTGGTATTTTTTGCCACCCCCCATGGGGTCGCCATGAGTGAAGCCAAAGAGCTGCTCGCCAAAGGCGTAAAAATCATAGATTTAGCAGCAGACTTTCGTTTGCAAGACACAGAGGTTTTTGAACAGTGGTATGGCATGCCGCATGCTTGTCCAGATATTTTAAAGCAGTCGGTTTATGGCTTGGTTGAAGTGAACCGTCACAAGATTGCCCAGGCGCAAGTCATTGCTAATCCTGGCTGCTATCCGGTTACGGTTATTTTAGGTACGGCACCGTTGTGGGGTCACAGCACGCCCTTAGTAGAAAATCGCATCGTGGCGGATTGTAAATCAGGCGTGTCTGGAGCAGGGCGTAAGGCTGCCGTGGGTACTTTATTTCCTGAAGCCAGTGATAATTTCAAAGCGTATGGAGTAGGGGGGCACAGACATCACCCAGAGATTTCAGAGCAGTTACAGCATTTAAACAATAACACCAAGGTAGAGCTCACCTTTGTGCCTCACTTGGTACCTATGATTCGTGGTATGTTTTCCACCATTTATGCGCGCATTCAGCCTGAGGCCATGGATACTGATTTTCAAGCGCTGTATGAAAAGCACTATGCCAATGAATATTTTGTGGACGTAATGCCCGCTGGCTCAGTGCCTGAAACGCGTTCTGTTCGGGCTTCTAATAAACTACGCATTGCATTACAGCGTCATGGTGATCAGTTGATTATTATGGTGGCTCAAGATAACCTTGTAAAAGGCGCATCAGGTCAGGCAGTACAAAATATGAATCTGATGTTTAACTTGCCTGAATCTACCGGCTTAGAGCAAGTAGCCATACTGCCATGACGCTAGGCACGGGCTGGAGGTTAGGCGCGCTCAGTGGCTTAGTGGTGGGTGTGGTATTAGCCATAAGTGTAGGTTATTACTACACTAAAGAGATCTCCAGCACCCATCGGCAACTGAACCAAGAGCTAGCAGGGCTGAAAACGGATTTAACCCAAGCCCGTTTACAAAACCAAAGCTTAGAAACGCAGCTCGCTTTAGATAAAGCCACCCTAGATGCCTTAGAACAAAGCCTGCGGCAAAAGCAGGATGAAATTAGCACCCTTAATGAGCAGCTCGCCTTTTATGAGCATTTGTTGCCTTTATCAGACAAAGGCACCGTGCATATACGTGCGGTAGAGCTAACGGAACAAAGTGATGGGTTGCTGCATTATAGGTTGCTTTTACAGCGTCCCGCTGGCTTAGAAAGCTTTAATGGCCACATACAATTTACGGCACATGGGCAGCAAGGCGGTAGTTCAGTTACTATGGTATTAAACACGGCAGGTGCTGAACCTGCTGATAGTACTGCGATTCAGTTTGATCAGTTTTTGCGAAAGACGGGTTTGCTTGCGATACCGCCAGATTTGAAAATTGACGCAGTCACCCTACATATCTATCAAGGTAAACAATTGCGTGCTACTCACAAAGTTGATTTAAGCTAAAATAGATCTGATCTTATTATTTGTTGTTGCAGGAGTATCCTATGAACACCATAGCCCAAACAGTAGACCTTCAAACCCCACCTTCTCCTTTAGACTTTAGTGATTCCGCCGTAGAAAAAGTGCGTGAATTATTAACCGAAGAAGGCAATCCTGAGCTGAAACTACGTGTTTTTGTGCAGGGTGGTGGTTGCTCGGGTTTCCAGTACGGCTTTACCTTTGATGACGTCATTAACGAGGACGACACCACCATTGACAAAGGCGGTGTGCAGTTGCTGGTCGATCCAATGAGTTTTCAGTACCTAGTCGGTGCAGAAATTGATTATAAAGATGATCTAGAAGGGGCACAGTTCGTCATTCGTAACCCGAATGCCAGCACCACGTGTGGTTGTGGTTCGTCTTTCACCATCTAAGTGTTTTTAGGCTTTATATAAAGCACCTAGAATTGTACGTTGGCGCGCACCCGTAATAGCCGGCTGCCCAGCAGGCAGGTTATGCCAATAAGCATAAGCTAGCCATGCAAAAGCAGCTGCTTCTACCTGCTGCGCACCAATCCCCAGCTCGTCGCTTAAGCGCACGGGTTTTTTTGTGCGTGCTGCTAGCAGCTGTAATAAGTGCGTATTGTACGCACCTCCACCACACACAATAACCTCCTCCGCATCATCGGCATAGTCTTCAATAGCCTGACCAATGCTTTCTACTGTAAAAGCCGCTAAGGTTGCCTGTATATCAATAACTTTTTCTTTGCCTGTGATATGTTTTTTTAACCACTTGGTATTAAATAGATCTCTGCCAGTTGATTTTGGTGGAGGTAGTTTTAACCAAGGTTCAGACAGTAAGCGTTGTAGCAATTCAGGAATAACAACACCACTAGCTGCCCAAGCACCTTGTTCATCGTAATCCAGGCCTCTGTGCTGCTTGGTCCATTCGTCCATCAATGCATTAGCGGGGCCCGTATCAAAGCCTTGTGAAGGCTGCTGCGGTCGTAGAATGCTGATATTAGCGATGCCACCTAAGTTAATCACTAAGCGCGGTGCGGTAGGCAAGCTAAAGACGGCTTGATGAAAAACAGGCACTAAGGGAGCGCCTTGACCTCCAGCGGCAATATCCCTGCTGCGAAAATCAGCAATCACATTCATACCGGTCAGTTCAGCAATTAACGCAGGCGCATTAAGCTGAATGGTATAGCCGAGGTGAGGGGCATGACGCACGGTTTGGCCATGTACGCCTATAGCAGTAATGTCTTTGGCGTTATAGTCTGTGCGCTGCAGTAAATTATTGCATGCTTGAGCGTAGAGCAGTGCTAATTGATTAGCCACCAACGCTGCACGATGCAGCTCATCATTAGTTGAGTTATTGAGCGCTAAAATCTCTGCCCGCAAAGCCGCAGGCAGAGTTAAAGACTCATGGGCTACTACCTGTACAGACTCAGCGTGAGTAATGCGGCATAACACCGCATCCACGCCATCGGTACTAGTGCCCGACATAACACCTATAAAAAGCACTAGTCGTTGTTAGCGGCATTGATGGCAGCAATTGCTGGCTCACCAAGACCTTTAAGTACTGCTAATTGGGTCTGGTATTGTGCAGCTACCACTTTAAAAGCGGCTTGCTGTTCATCGCTAAGTGCGCGTTGTACAGGCAAATCTACCGATAAAGGATCTACCGGCTTACCATTAATGCGGAACTCATAATGCAAATGCGGTCCGGTGGCCCAACCCGTAGAGCCCACATAACCTATCAGCTGCCCTTGAGATACGACATCGCCTTTTTTCAGTTTAGGAGCAAAACGGCTTTGATGGGCGTAGAGCGTGGTGTAACCGTTGTGGTGTTCTAGCTCAATGGTGTTGCCGTAGCCGCGTTGGCTACCCACAAACTTCACGGTACCGTCCGCTGTGGCATGTATAGGTGTGCCAGTAGGTGCCGCGTAATCTACACCGTTATGATTACGCCAATTGCCATGGATAGGGTGGCGACGACTGCCAAAGGTAGAGCTAATACGTGTAAATTTCAGCGCATTACGTAAAAAAGCGCGTTGGCTGCTGTTGCCGTCAAAATCGTAGTAACCACCGCCTTTGTTATCGGGGGCAAACCACAGCGCATTATGTACTTGACCGCGATTTTCAAACTCCACCGCTAAAATTTTACCCGCGCCTACCTGCTGGCCATCATGGCTATACGTTTCGTAGACTACGCGAAATTTATCGCCTTTTTGGATATGTTTCATGAAATCCACTTTAGAACCGAGGATTTCAGGGATTTGCAATGCCACATTGTTTGGAATACCCGCAGCGTCGGTGGCGCCAAACAAAGAGGAATTGATTACGCCTTCAGCTATTTTTGTGTGCGTTTCTACCGCTAACGATTTTTCCTGCGCTATATAGCCGTCTGCCTCAGGGCGTACTTCTAGCCATTTGGAAACGGTTTCACCCGCTTGGGCATCAGCGGGCGTGTGTATGTAGCGTAGCCAAAGTAAATCGTTTTCACTATTTAAAGCCACTTGAATGGCGCGGCCTGGGTAAAGTTTGTAAATAGAACGAGCATCTTTGTTATGTGTTAAAAAGGCCTGTAGCCCTGGGGCTTCTACATGCAGGCGCTTTAACAAGGCCGATAAGGTATCACCACGACGGATGCGAGTTTCGTGAACAAAGGGATCGTTGGATAATTGACCTAAAGGAGTGACGCCGGCGGGCAGTTCTAAGGCCTGCGATGCTTGATAGATGACGGGTTCGTCTTGAGGTTTTACTACCGCAATGGCTGCGGCACCTGCAAACAAACCTAAAGCCATAATCAGCAGAGACTTTTGGATGAACTGACTTTTTTTGGGGCTGGCGTGCTGGAGGGTGGTCTTAGTAGACTCGTTATTCCCTGTATTGAGCATGTGACCAAAACCTTGTGAGATGTTGGGATTAAAAAGAAAACGCTCTTTCTGCTATCAGGGCTATGCCTGCTAGAACGTTTTGATAAAATGATGATTTAGGTGTAGGAATAAAGCGCGTACACGTACATTAACGTGCAGATTTTACACCCAAGCGTTATCCTAGCTTATTTACAATTCTTTTTCGAGCCATTTTACGAGAAAGTTTTCATCAGGTTAATTATGTCATTACAAGAAGCTCCCATTACCGCGGCAGTAGAAGCCGATTTAGCCATAGTGAAGCGTGGCTGCGACGAACTCATTGTGGAGTCTGAGTTTGCTCGCAAGTTGGCTAGAAGCCATGCCACCGGTAAGCCGTTGCGCATTAAATTGGGCTTAGACCCTACGGCTCCCGATATACATTTAGGGCATACGGTAGTGCTCAATAAAATGCGTCAGCTGCAAGATTTGGGTCACCATGTGGTTTTCCTCATTGGTGATTTCACCTCTACCATTGGTGATCCCAGTGGCCGTAACACCACACGACCGCCTTTAACGCCCGAGCAAGTGAAAGCCAATGCCCAAACTTATTGCGATCAAGCCAATTTGATTTTGGATCAATCCAAAACCGAAATTATGTATAACTCCACTTGGTTAGATCAACTGGGTTCTCGCGGCTTAATTCAGTTAGCTTCACGTTATACTGTAGCGCGTATGATGGAACGTGATGATTTCACTAAACGCTTTAAATCGAATACGCCTATTTCTGTGCATGAGTTTATCTATCCCCTTCTACAAGGGTATGATTCTGTACAGTTACACGCAGACTTAGAGCTAGGTGGTACGGATCAGAAATTTAACCTGTTGGTGGGGCGTGAGCTGCAGCGTGAATACGAGCAAGAACAGCAGTGTATTTTGACTATGCCTTTATTGGTGGGTTTAGACGGCGTAGAAAAAATGTCGAAGTCTAAAAAAAATTACATTGGGGTGACTGAAGACGCGGATTCCATGTTCGGTAAAATCATGTCGATCTCAGATACTTTAATGTGGTCATTCTTTGAGTTGTTGTCTTTCCGCAGTTTGGCAGACATACAGGGCTTTAAAGATCAAATTGCGGCTGGTGAAAATCCACGCAATATTAAAGTGGCTTTAGCCCAAGAAATTGTGGCGCGTTTTCATGATCGGGCCGCGGCTGAAAAAGCCCTAGAACGCTTTGAGGCACGTTTTAAACATGGACAAATCCCCGACGATTTACCAGAAGTTACCTTAGCGGGTGCCCCTATGGGTATTATCCATGTACTGCGAGAGTCCGGTCTAGCCGCCTCAGGTAGTGAAGCGCAGCGCAATATCACTCAAGGTGGTGTGCGTGTTGATGGTACACGCATTGAAGACCGAGGCCTAGAGCTGGCTGCGGGTAGTTATGTGGTACAGGTAGGCAGACGTCGTTTTGCTCGTGTCATACTTAGTTAAGTACAATACATTCAATTATTCGGATTTAATGCGGCGAAAAAGGTAAAATACGTGCTTTAATTGCCCATTTTTTAGTTAGGATCTTACATGTTTGATCGTTCTCATACCCTAAATATTGCTGACCCCGCCGTTTGGGACGCCATTCAGAAAGAAGATGAGCGTCAAGAGCAACATATTGAGCTTATTGCTTCTGAAAACTACACTAGCCCTGCAGTTATGGAGGCCCAAGGTTCACAGCTTACTAATAAGTACGCTGAAGGTTACCCCGGCCGTCGTTATTACGGTGGGTGCGAATTTGTAGATGTGATTGAGCAACTAGCCATCGATCGTCTTAAAGAGATCTTTGGTGCTGAAGCCGCTAACGTACAGCCTAATTCCGGTTCCCAAGCGAACCAAGGCGTATACATGGCGGTCCTTAAGCCCGGTGATACCGTTTTAGGTATGAGCTTAGCCGAGGGTGGGCACTTAACGCATGGTTCACCGGTGAATGCTTCCGGTAAACTCTATAATTTCATTTCTTATGGCTTAGATGAAAATGAAGTTATCGATTACGATCAAATCGAAACCCTAGCTAAAGAGCATAAGCCTAAGCTTATAGTAGCGGGTGCTTCTGCTTACTCTTTGCATATTGATTTTGAACGCATCAGCCGCATTGCTAAAGAAAACAATGCGCTATTCATGGTTGATATTGCCCATTACGCTGGTTTAGTGGCAGGTGGTCAGTACCCAAATCCCGTGCCACACGCTGATTTTGTGACGTCTACCACTCATAAATCTCTACGTGGCCCTCGTGGTGGTGTCATTATGATGAAAGCTGAACACGAGCGCATCATTAATTCCGCTATATTCCCTGGCATTCAAGGCGGTCCCTTAATGCACGTGATTGCCGGTAAAGCCGTAGCCTTCAAAGAAGCGTTAGAGCCTAGTTTTAAAGATTACGCTGCACAAGTCGTAAAAAATGCCGATGCGATGGCAAAAACCTTAGTAGAACGTGGTTTACGCATCGTTTCTAGCGGTACACAAAGCCATTTAATGCTGGTTGATTTACGCTCTAAAGGCCTAACGGGTAAACAAGCGGAAGAGGCCCTAGGTGAAGCGCATATCACTGTGAATAAAAACGCTATCCCAAATGATCCTGAATCCCCTTTCGTCACCAGTGGTGTACGCTTGGGTACGCCCGCTGTTACCACGCGTGGTTTTACTGAAGCCGATTGTGTGTTGACCGCGAATTTAATTGCTGACGTGCTAGATAATCCCACCGATGCAGCTAACTTGGCAGACGTACGTAAGCGCGTGCATGAACTCACCGCACGCTTACCTGTTTACCGCTAATTATTTCGCCCTCTCGAGGGCATATAGCCTATGAAATGCCCGTTCTGTAGTTTTGAAGATACTCAGGTCGTTGACTCCCGTGTATCCGAAGATGGTGCAACTATTCGTCGCCGTCGTCGCTGTGCGAAGTGTGAGAAACGCTTCACTACCTATGAGCGGGCAGATCTCATGATGCCTACCGTTGTAAAACGCAGCGGTAGTCGCATGGGCTTTGATGAGAGTCGCTTGCGTGCCAGTATGGACTTAGCACTACGTAAACGTTCGGTACCTGCCCAAGAAGTGGATGCCGCCGTAGCGCGTATCACCGAAGGCTTGTTGGTGTGTGGTGAGCGTGAAATTAGCACAGAGCGCATTGGTGATCTCGTCATGGAGCAGCTTAAAAAGCTAGACCAAGTGGCTTACGTACGTTTTGCCTCAGTCTATAAAAGCTTTAATGATATCCGTGAATTTGTTGAAGCCATCAATGCTATGCAAGATGATATTTCTGATCCCAGCACCTCCTCCACATGAGTACACACAGTTATTACATGCAGCGCGCTTTAAATGCTGCTCGCTCCGCTCTTTTCAATACCAGTCCTAATCCCAGAGTGGGTTGCGTGATTGTTTATCAAGAGCAAATCATTGCCAAAGCCGTCACCCAAGTAGCGGGCGAAGCCCATGCGGAAATTATGGCCTTGCGTCAAGCCCAAGAAGCGGGCTTCAAAAATCTGCAAGGGGCTACAGTTTATGTCACCTTAGAGCCTTGTTCGCACCATGGTCGCACTCCTCCTTGTGTGGATGCGCTCATTGCGGCGCAGCCTCAAGCGGTGGTGATAGCCATGCTAGACCCAAACCCATTGGTAGCTGGGCAAGGAGTCGCAAAATTACGTGCGGCAGGCATAGAGGTGCTTTTTTCTGCGGAAGAAGAGTTAGAAGCAGCTTTTAATTTAAATATCGGCTTTGTAGCGCGCATGCTGCGTGGTCTGCCTTGGTTATGGCTTAAAACCGCCTCATCGTTAGACGGGCGTACCGCCTTAAACGATGGTCAATCTAAGTGGATTACGGGTGCCGGCGCTAGGGCTGATGGTCAGCGTTTTAGGGCGCGTAGTTGTGTGGTGCTTACCGGTATTAATACAGTTTTAGATGATAATCCGCTGTTAAATGTGCGCCATTGTGATACGCGACGCCAGCCCATACGCGCCGTACTTGATAGCCAATTGCGTATTACCCCTAAAGCCAAGCTGTTTGATGGGTATCCCATTTGGTTATTCACCACCGTAGAACAGATAGATGAGACCTTTAGGCAGCGCTTAGCAGATAAAAACACGCAGATCATCACCCTGCCAGCCGATGACAACGATCAAGTGGACTTACACAGTTTAATGAGTTGGTTAGGTGGGCAGCATGTGAATGAAGTGCATGTAGAAGCAGGAGCTACCCTAAATGGCGGTTTATTACAGGCAGGTTATGTGGATGCTTTAGTGTCTTATGTGGCACCTATGTTGATAGGCGAGGGGCGTGCCATCGCAAATCTGTCTGATATAACGAGTTTAGAGTTAGCGCCGCGTTTCGAGTTATTGCATAGCCGAGTTATAGAAAAAGACGTGCGCTTATTTATGCGCCATGCGCAGCATTGGCGCCAATTATACGTAAAACTGAAGCAGTTACATCAAAATCACATCGACCAGGATTAAAAATACATATGTTTACCGGTATAGTTAGCGCCGTAGGAAAAATTACTGCCGTTCAACCCTTATCAGACCATGATACGGATGCAGGCTTACGTTTACGCATCGATGTCAGCGGTACTGACTTTGATTTAAACGCTTGTAAGTTAGGTGATTCTATTGCTATACAAGGTGCTTGTATGACAGTAGTGGCTTTTCATGACCAGGCTTTCAGTATTGATATTTCTCGTGAAAGTTTAAATCGTACGGTGGGTTTAGATCAGGCCGCTGAAGTGAATTTGGAAAACGCCATGCGCTTAGGAGACACCTTAGATGGGCATATGGTATTAGGCCATGTAGATGGGGTGGGTACGGTTTCTGCTTTTACACCCGTGGGTGAGTCGTATGAATTGCGCATTGTGGCGCCAGTAGCCTTGGCTAAATACTTAGCCTATAAGGGCAGTGTTACCGTTAATGGGGTGAGCTTAACAATTAATGAAGTGGTGGATTTGCCCGATGAAGCCGGCTGTGAAATCAGCATAAATCTGATTCCACATACCGTAGAAGTCACTACGCTTAAAAATCTCCAAGTGGGCAGCCAGGTTAATCTTGAAGTGGATGCGATTGCCCGTTATGTAGAGCGTATGCTGAGCTTGCAAACTGGGCCATCGCCTGCTGCTTAACGGGGCCAAAACCTCGAATTTTTTGTGGTAGACGTACGTACTGCAGCTGCGTTTGGTAATTGTCTGCCGTTAAGTCTAGGCTAATAGCATTAAGTGTATTGATAAAGTCATCGCGTAGTTTTCTCTCCATTTTACGCTCACGTTGATAACCAAAAATATCTAAAGGGCTGCCGCGTAAGACCTTGGCTTTACTTAAGAGTGGAAAAACCGTTTGCATCCAGCTGCCAAGTTGTTTTTTAAGAGGGCGGCCATTACTGCCCATTTGGCTTATCCAAGGGGGAGTCATATGGAAGTTCAGCGTAAAGTCGCCTTTAAACTGTTGCGCTAACTGCGCTTTAAAAGTGCTGGAGCTATACAGTCTAGCCACTTCATATTCATCTTTATATGCCATCAGTTTATATAAGCTGTGCGCGGCTTCCACGGTTAAGGTTTCGCTCTCGGGGTCAAGCTGTTGCTCGGCTTGGTGTAAGTTTTTAATACTATTTATAAATTTCTGCGCATAGGCAGCATTTTGATAAGCGGTTAAGCGTGGTTTATAAAGGCTTATCGCCTCTTGCAGCGTTTGGGGGCGCTGAGCTACCGTGGGTTCGGGTTGTTGTAACAGTTGTTTGATCCTGTCCGGATCAGCCACCCATAAACGCCCCGCTTCAAAGGCCAACTGATTCTCGGCCACCGCCACCCCGTTTAAATGTATGGCTCGCTCTATAGAGACTAACTGTAAGGGAATAGCTCCTTGTTGCCATGCCATGCCTAACATCAGCATATTTGATAAGATGCTGTCACCAAACAATTGCTCTGCTAGGTAATGGGCGTTTACCGTATGAGTGTGCTCTACGCCACTGCGTTGCATAATTTGTTCCACTAAGGCGCCTTTAGGTAAAACCACATCGGCATCACGGGTAAATTCAGAGGTGGGCGCCAGATAATTATTAATAAATACCTGAGTTCGGTGAGGTTCAATGCAGTGGGCTGCCGCGGGATTACTGGCTGCCACGCTGTCGCACAGTATGGCTGTGTCTGCTTGTAGGTGGTCAATGCGTACCGCGCCCTGAGCGTTGGCATCTGCCCCAATACGCACATGGCTAATCACGGTACCGCCTTTTTGCGCCAAACCCGTCATATCGAGTACGGAAGCGGCGCGGCCCTCTAGGTGCGCCGCCATGGCCACAATGGCACCTATAGTAATCACGCCGGTGCCGCCAATTCCCGCCACAATGAGGTTATTCGCTTTAGGTGAGGTATGGCGTTGCGATTGCTGTGGAGGTAGTGCTTGAATAGCGCTATGCAAATGGTGAGCGAGTTTTTCACTGTTAATACCGCTGGCTTTTTTGGGCTCAGCGCCCAGCACAGACACAAAACTAGGGCAAAAGCCCTCTACACAGCTGTAATCTTTATTACAGCTGGATTGATCAATCGCTCGTTTACGGCCTAGTTCCGTCTCTAAAGGGACTATAGATAAACAGTTTGATTGCACACCACAGTCACCACAGCCTTCACAGATTTCAGGGTTAATAAAAATTCTCCGCTTGGGGTTTGGGTAGGCGTTTTTCTTACGCATGCGTCTTTTTTCGGCCGCACAGGTTTGGTCATGAATTAATACCGTTACCCCTTTAATATCTCGTAACTCACGTTGTATGCGGTCTAGCTCACGGCGATGCAGTACTTCAACGCCGGTAGGCAAAGAAAGGGTTTTATAGCGTTCAGGCTCATCTGTGGTAATCACCACTTTTTGTACGCCTTCGCCCATAACCTGTTGGCAAATATTAGGCACGGAAATAGGGCCATCCACAGGCTGACCCCCTGTCATAGCCACCGCATCATTAAATAAAATTTTATAGGTGATGTTCGCCTTGGCAGCCACAGCCTGACGAATGGCTAAGTAGCCAGAGTGAAAATAGGTGCCTTCGCCCATATTTTGAAAAATATGGGCATTATCCATAAAAGCAGAGGCACCTATCCAGTCCGTGCCTTCACCCCCCATTTGGGTGAGTCCTTGGGTATTTCTGTCCATCCATGAGGCCATATAATGACAGCCCACACCCGCTAAGGCTTTGCTGCCTTCGGGCACTTTTGTAGAACTGCTGTGCGGGCAGCCAGAACAAAAGTACGGCTTGCGGCTCAGGCCAAAGGTGTTGAGCGCTTTAACCGTAGGAGCTGCCTCTTTATTTGGGAGCTGCAGCCAGAGGCCTAATGCTTTTTTTACGATAGAGGGGCTGAGTTGACCTAAACTAGGGATCAGCTCTTGGTTGGCTTGGTCCCGTTTACCGTAAACCCTAGGGCGATTTTCTAGGTGAAAAAGTAGATTTTTCACCTGTGTTTCAATGAAATCGCCTTTTTCTTCAATGACTAAAATGTGATCTAAGTCTTGTGCAAAATCCAGCAGCGTCTCAGGCACCATAGGCCAGATCAAACCCACCTTGTAGTGACGTATAGGGGGCAAGGCATGTTTTGAGCGTAGTACTTCAAGTGCATCTAAGGTATCTAAGGTGCTTTTTCCTGATGTAATAACTCCTATCTTGGCCTCGGGAGCGACATCTAATAACCTATCTAATGGATTATGTAGTGCAAAACTATGCACCGCACGTAAACGGTTTTCCATGTGTTCTTCAATCTGCGGCGTTAAAAAATCCTTGGCATCGTAACTACGCGCATGAGGAGAAGGGGGGAGGTTTTTTGTAAAATCAGGCACATCTATAATATCTACCGCACGGCCACTTTCTATGGTTTCCGTAATGGCTTTAAAACCCACCCATGCCCCGGAATACCGTGATAACGCCCAACCCCAAAGGCCAAAATACTCGTATTCTTCTACAGAGCTAGGGTTGATCATGGGCATACGCAAGTGGCGTAAGGCTTGCTCGCTGCTGTGAGGTATGGAGGAAGACACGCCTATGTGATCATCACCCACCACCACTAGTACGCCTCCTTTATGACTGGCACCCGCAGCATGGCCGTGGTGTAGAGCGTCACCCGCGCGGTCTACCCCTGGGCCTTTGCCATACCACATACCAAACACGCCTTCTACATTTTTATCGGGATGGGTATCCAGCTGCTGCGTTCCCATGAGCATGGTGGCAGCTAAGTCTTCATTAATAGCGGGTTGAAAACGAATTTTAGCGGCATCTAGCACCTTACTGTGGCGCCACAGAGTGGTGTCTACACCTCCTAACGGCGAACCTCTATAACCAGACACAAAGCCAGCCGTATTGAGCTTGGCATCAGCATCCCGTTTAGCCTGGCTGAGTAACATTCTGACTAAGGCCTGAGTGCCCGTGAGAAAAATCCGGCCTGTGCTGGCATGAATATTGTCTTCCAGCTGGTAGTTTTGATTGATTATTGATTGCATGATCGAAGCCTCCTCCTCCTTATTCTTCATCATACGAGTAAAACTTAAGATTTATTTTGCTTAACGATGGCGTAAAATCCCTAATAAATAAGAGAAATATACTAAAAAGAGGCTAATATGGATAAAATAAATCTACAAATACTAACAATCTTACAAAAAGACGCTAAAGTTTCAGTTCAGGAGGTGGCAGATCAAGTGGGCTTATCAGCCACACCCGTGTGGCGCCGTATCAAGGCCTTAGAGGAACAAAAAGTGATTACGGGCTATCACGCCGTGGTGGATCGTAATAAAGTGGGTTTGCAAAGCTGTATGTTTACGCAGATTAGTTTGGATAGGCACTCAGCCACTATGGTGGATACTTTCATCCAAGCAGTACGTGATACCCCAGAGATACTTGAATGTTATGCAGTTACTGGGGATGCGGATTTTTTGTTGAAAATAGTGGTACCCAGCCCTGAAAGCTATGATGATTTCATGCATAGTTTTTTCTTCAATTTGCCGGGAGTGCGCCAAACGCGTACCATCGTGGCCTTAAAGGAAATCAAAAACCAAATGCAGCTGCCACTCTTTTAAGGCATAGGTGTTGCTTTATCCTTTTTCTATGCTAAAATTACTTTCTTTGCTGATATACATAAGCAAATACGGACAGGTGGCCGAGTGGTTGAAGGCGCTCGCCTGGAAAGCGGGTATACGTTCATAGCGTATCGAGGGTTCGAATCCCTCCCTGTCCGCCAAATTTTAAAAAGCCCTTGATTGAGTTAATAATCAAGGGCTTTTTTGTTTTTACCAAAATGCGCGGAAAGCCTCGTCGTTTAGGGCGAGGAAGAATAGCGCGGACGGCAACGCCGTCCTTTGATACTACGTTTGAGGCTACGGTGGCGTTTGCTGTTGCTCGATATACTGCCGAATGATTTCAATCGGCGCGCCGCCACAGCTCCCAGCAAAATAACTCGGCGACCATAAAGCCCCTTTCCACAGTTTCTTTTTAATGCTGGGGTAGTTCTTTTTTCGGATAAGAAGACTGGATATACCCTTTAAGCTATTAACCAGTTTTGATATGGCGACTTTGGGCGGGTAGTTCACTAATAAGTGAACATGGTCGTCCTCCCCATCAAACTCCACTAACTCAGCATCAAAGTCAGCGCACACGCTAGCGAAAATTTTCTGAAGGTCGTTAAGGATGGCTTTTGTAAATACGTCACGGCGGTATTTAGTCACAAAGACCAGATGAACGTGCATATTGAAAACACAGTGTCTACCGCGCCTAATGTCATTGTTTTTCTCCATAGACCAAAGTATGATTGATTTATGAAACGACTTCAAGCCTTTAAATACGAACTCATGCCAAACGGCGAGCAACAGCGCGCAATGCGTCGTTTCGCTGGGTCGTGTCGTTTTGTATTCAATAAGGCCTTGGCGTTGCAACAAGCTCGCTACGCAGAAG